>JAYPBG010000158.1:0-3799 GCA_038124075.1 Gammaproteobacteria bacterium | reverse complement strand
TCTACGACATGGGCTCAGTAAGGCGCGCATCTGAGCAGCTTAGCTTAACGCAACCTACGGTATCCATGCAGCTTAAGAAGCTCGCGGATGCTATTGGAATGCCGCTATATGACATTATTGGAAAAAGGGTTGTATTTACTGAGGCTGGGCATGAGGTGGCGCGGGCGGCTCGAGAGATACTGGCCAATTTCTCTCAATTGGAGATGAAGCTGGCTGATCTTCGAGGCATGAGGGCAGGGGTATTGAATTTAGCTGTGGTGACAACCTCTAAATATTTTATTCCACATCTATTGGGCCCTTTCTGTGAGCAGTATCCTAATGTTGATGTTCGGATGAACGTAGGCAATCGCCAGCAAATCATTGAGCGATTGCATAGGGGTACAGATGACTTCTATGTATTCAGTCACTTACCAGATTCATCCGGGATCAATAAAATTGAGTTTCTAGCCAACCCGCTCGTCGCCATAGCGCCAGAAAACCACCCTTTAGCTCAATGCAAGCGCGTTACACTCAAGGATATCTGCAAAGACGCTTTTCTAATGCGTGAGGCTGGGTCCGGTACACGTTATGCTATTGAGCGCTTTATGCAGGAGGCAGGGGTCGAACTTAATATTCGTATGACGATTGAGAGTAATGAGGCGATTAAACATGCAGTGATGTCAGGCTTAGGCCTTTCAATCCTCTCAGCTCATACGTTGCTTTATGGAGGAAATATGGGGCTAGCACAGTTACCAGTACGAGAGCTGCCTATTAAGACTCATTGGTATTTTGCTTGGCACCAATCAAAACAGCTTTCGGTCATTGCTCGTGCATTTCTCGAACATGTTGAGAGTGGCGGTAAAAAAATGCTGGAAAAAGAGCTTTTGAAAGCGGTTTCAAAGCAGATGTTCAGCTGATCATCGTGTGGTGCTTAAACGTCAATAGCTCAATCTCCATCCAGTTACCTGTTGAATTGGCCTTGTTGTGGACTAACGATTAAGTGTCCCTTAATGAGCGTATGGCTCTCTCTCTGGCTTCTTTTAAAACTTTCTTCTACACTTTTGACCACATAGAATTTCAAACGCGCATCTTTATGCTCGAGCCCACCCTTCTATAGATTGCTTCACTACAGACGCGGTTGCACATTGGAAATTAAACCATGAGGATACAAACCAAGCTCAGTGCGATTTTTATTGCGGCATCACTCATTCCAATGTTAGCTCTTTATGCCCTGCTTTTGGATAATGCCCGCTCTATGTTGCTTGGGCACCTAGAGTCGAGCCAAAAAAAACTGATTCAATATCATACACGTCAATTAAGTGATGCTGTGACCACGGATGCTTCGATTTTGGTTGGAGCCTCACACTTTCCTTCGGTCCAAGGGATCATCCGATCATATTCTGATGCTACTGAGAGTGTTGGCCGAGCCTCCTTACAGCAGTGGAAGCGTCAATTACACTCACTGTTTAATACATTGCTTGAAACTCACAGTGAAGTGATTCAGTTGGACTATGTACATCAAAGCGGTGAAACGCTGGTTTCTGAAACTCGGCTAAAGGAGATGAGCAGCAGCCAATTTACAGTATCTGAAGCGCTATTGGCACGTGCACAGCTGCTAAGCAAAGGTGAGGTTGCTATCCAGCATCGGCGAGGAGAGAGTATGGAGTTAGCCACCCCTGTGTTTGATGAGAGGAGTCCAAAAGCACCGATATTTGGTTTTATTATATTGACGTTGGACTTTGAACAGTTGGTGTCGGATGGCTTAGGGGACACTGAGAGTGAATCTTTGCTGTTGGTGGATGAAGACGGTTATATTCTCTGGGGTCACCAGTTAGATGCTTTGCTTTCAGAGGTGAGTCATGAGAGCTACTTTAATCTTCAACCTGAATTTTATGAAGGTGTTAAAGGGCGATTACTGAGGGAGAGCAATTTTATCGTTCAATTCATCAGCTGTTTAGGTTTGGAATAATAGTAGCCACTATTATTATGATCGGTGCAGTGCTGGTTATTTTTTTGGTCGCTCGCCGGCTCTCTGCACCCATCCAACAGCTCACGCATAATGCTCAAGCCATTGCAGACGGTAAGACTGATACGGTGGGTGATATCAGAGAGACCAATGATGAGCTGGGGCAGTTGATACAGGTCTTTAGGCATATGACAGAAGCGCTCTCGGAGTCTCAGGGGCGCCTCAAGGCGGTTATTCAAACGGCACAAGATGCGATGATTTTAATCGATAATAAGGGGGTGATCCTGACAGTGAATCCAGCGGTGCAGTTGATGTTTGGTTATGAACCAGACGAATTGATCGGGCACAATGTTAAGCGCTTGATGCCTGAACCTGATCGCAGTGGGCATGATGGTTATTTGCGAAATTATCGCGATACGGCTAAGAAAAAAATCATTGGTCAGGGGCGAGAGGTAAAAGCGGTAAACAAAACCGGTGCGGTATTTGATGCGGCATTAAACGTCGTCGAGTTTGAGGTAGATGGGCAGCAATTGTTCTCCGGTATTTTGCGTGATATCACTGAGGAAAAACGGTCACAAATACGTTTATCTGAGCAAAATGAAGAGCTACAGGTACAAAATTGGTTGCGTCAAGGTTTGGTTGGGCTTGCTGAAGTGATGCAAAATGAGCAAAGTATTCAGCGGCTCTGTGAACAGGCCTTGAATTATCTATGTAACTATATGCAGTGCGCCGTAGGCATTCTCTATCTGCAACAAGATGGAGAGCTTATCCAAGCCGCTGTCCATGCCCATCATACTCAGCCTGTTGCTCATTCTCCTATTCAGCCTGGGTATGGGTTGGCGGGTCAAGCGTTTCAGACGCAGGAAGTATTGCACATCACTGATGTGCCTGCGGGCCAGTTTCGTGTTGGGACGGGGTTTGGGGAGATCTGCCCAAACGATGTCTGTGCTGTGCCTTTAGCGTCCGGTGACTGTGTGGTGGGTGTTGTTGAATTAGGCAGTATTAAACCCATGAGAGCTGAACAGAAGCAGTTTTTGAATATGGCTGCAGAACCGATTGGCATTGCATTGGAGTCAGCGCAAAATCGAGATCAATTGAGAACCTTGTTAGATAAATCTCAGCAGCAAACACATGAGCTGCAGTCGAAGCAAGAAGCGTTGCATACGGCGAATGAAGAGCTCAATGAGAAGCGCCTAGAGCTGGAGGCTCAATCTGAGGAGTTGCGGCAAACCAACGAGGAGCTGGAGGAGCAGCGCCAAGCCCTTGAAGACCAACAAGCCGTGCTGAGCCATAATAATCACTCTCTGGAGGAGGCTCGAGTTGAGCTTTCGCGGCGAGCAGAAGCGTTAGAAAGTGCTAATCGCTACAAAGCAGAGTTTCTTGCAACCATGTCTCATGAGTTGCGTACACCACTCAACAGTATACTGATTCTCTCTAAAATATTGGCCGAAAACAAAAAAGGGAATCTAACGTCTGAGCAGATTGAATCAGCAAATACCATCAATGGGTCGGGCAGCGATCTTTTGATGTTAATCAATGACATTCTTGACTTATCAAAGATCGATGCGGGACGCCTTGATCTTGAAATTGATGCTGTCAATCTCATGGAGATGAGTCAGCGCCTTGAGATGCTCTTTTCAGCCCAAATGGCTGAGAAGGGCTTACTTTGGCGGGTACATGTTGATGCCGGGTGCCCACCTATCATCACCAGTGATCAGTTCCGAATTGAACAAGTGGTGAAAAACTTACTATCGAATGCGATTAAGTTTACAGATTCGGGCGCAATTACATTGAGCTTTTTACCGGCTGAGCATGATGGCTCTCAAGAGTATGTATTGGACATCTCTGTGGAAG
>JAYPBG010000157.1:5099-8223 GCA_038124075.1 Gammaproteobacteria bacterium | reverse complement strand
TCTTTTTTACCTCACAGAAGCGGAGAAGAGCCCAGTATAGGTCAGGAACCATATGAGCCAGAGGCAAATATGAATATAAAGCAAAGTGTGTAAACACAACCTCACTTTAGCGATAAAGTGCTGCCTAACTTATTACACATCGTAGACAGATCCTTCTGATCTGAACCCTTTATCATAAAACCAAGGCTTCTAGCCAACGGGCTTGAGTTGAGCTTTTGATATTGCGCTGATTGAGCGCTTCCGCTAACCTTCATGTCAAAAGCATCCCTTAGAATCGAGTAACCCCCATCATCTTGACCAAAGACTTCAGAAGAATCTTTTATAACACTCTTAATATTTTCCAAGCTATGAGAGACCGCGCCAAACTTCTCTTCTTGGGCAGCGATATATTTTACCATTTTTTTTACGTATGTAAACATGTCCATTTTACGATGAATTGCACCAAACACACTATCAAGACCCTTCTGAGAAATATGATACTCCCCTTTCCTCCCCCCCTTCTTCCCACCCTTCTTCCCCCCTTTGCTTCCCCCCTTCTTTCCATCCTCAGTGGAGGGAAAATACTTTCTTAAACTTTCATTTAAGGAGTGAATAGGATTGCTGTTTTTACCTTCTCCCAAAAAAGAAGAGACCTTTCCAAGAACCAGGCGAAACAATGAAACACCTCCTGCAGAGGAAAGTTCACGAGACACATGTGACAGTTCAGACAAAGCTTTTTCTAATTTTTCAAGATCCCCTATTAGATCTTTTTTTAAGACACTATCATTCAATTGAAAACACTCATCAAACTTGGGATTTTGCAATACATTATTGAGAGTACAAAGAATATCTTCAACTTGTTTATCGACATAATTATTCCAACCCACACTCTCCTTTTGAGTAAAGCCAGCCTCAGCATAAAGGGATTCCGGCTTTAATATGTCACATTGAATTTGATCTATACAATCCAGCTCGTGCTTCACAATAGTAACCGCAACATATCGAGCCAAAGGTTTGGGGATGCTTAATTTTTCAGCCCCCTGGATATCACTTACTGAATCAGTCTGAACAGGGCCTCTTAAGGTTTTATAGGCGTTGACTTTAGAAGCACCAAACTTAACAGGTTTAAAGTTATCATTTTTTGAGGGCTTAACATGACCGCTTCTATTATTTTTACTTTCAGAGCTTTTATTCTCTTTCAGACCCTGCGAGTTATGACTTATATTTACTCTTGACCCTATTATCATTTCAACCACCAAATTATTTTAGATTCACCAAATACGCTGCAATCTCTTCTAACGAAAAAACATGATCAACATCCGTGCTTTCGAGTGCATGAGTCGGCATCTGCTTAGCGTCAGACACACTGGGGTCTTGAACAATTGCTGTGCCTCTATTTTTCTTTATAAGGCTTAGGCCCTTCGCACCGTCAGCGTTTGCACCCGTTAAAATAACACCTATGACTCGCTCCCCAAAAGCCCGGGCGACAGACTCAAACAACACATCAACCGATGGGATTGAGAAATTCACCGGTGGGTCGATAGAAAGGCTAAGCGTTCCCTCCCGTTCAGCCAACAAATGATATCCAGGCGGTGCAAAATAGACATGCCCACAACAGATAACCGCGCCCGCATCAACAAACCCTATCTCTAACGCTGAACATGAGTTCAGATACTCAACCATATAGCCACCAGCGTCTATGGCAATATGTTGTACGATTAAAATAGAGTGGGGAAAGCTAGAAGGTATCTCAATCAATATACGTTCCAGCGCTCGAAACCCACCACTCGAGACACCGATCGCAACGATCTTACCAAGCCTGTTAACCACTGATCGAGGCGCGCTTTCACCTTCATGTCTTTGCAAAAGCCAACTTCCTATACACCCTATTGGATTGACTAAACGTCTCAAACGCATTCGAGGATGATGAAAAATCCAATGTCTCCCGATCCCCGATGACAAGAAACCCTCTACTGACTAAACTCTCTTGTAACAAATCCAACACTCTGTTTTGAAGGTTCTGATCAAAGTAGATCAGCACATTTCTGCACAACACCAAATGCGCCTGCGTAAACACTTGATCATTCATCAGGTTGTGCTGTACGAATGTGATATGATCACTGAGTCGACTGCTGAATTTTACCGAATCATAGCGAGCTTGGTAGTAATCGATAAAATTTCCTCGTCCACCAGACTTTATGTAGTTTTCAGTATACTCTTTCATATTATCCAAAGGGTAGATAGCTTTAGAGGCGACACTTAAAGCGTCTTTATTATAATCCGTTGCATAAATATTGGAGCGGTTCAGCAGCCCCTCCTCTTCTAGCAAAATCGCCATTGCATACGCTTCCTCACCGGTCGCGCAGCCCGCATGCCAAATATTAATAAACGGATAGGTGCTCAGCTTTGGCAATACCGTTTCCCTAAGAAATAGAAATACGTCTGTATTGCGAAACATTGAGGTAACGGTGATCGACATAGTATGCAAAAACCGGTCAAAAAAGTGAGGGTCTTCAAACAACAGTGGTACCAGCTGAGAAACAGAGTCGACACCTTCCACCTCTTTATGCCCCAAGATCCTCCGCCTCAAAGAGGCACGGGCATAATGGGTAAAATCATAACCATAATACTCCTTGACAGCCTCAAGAAAAAGTCTGATCTCAAGATCTTCTGTTTCATATGGATCAAGAATAGGCTTCTCTAACATCGATACAACCAAACCCTTAGCATGGAATAGAGTTTCTCAACATCAATGGGCTTCGTAACATAGTCCGACGCTCCAGCATCGATGCATTTTCTTCGATCACCAGGCATAGCCTTAGCCGTAAGGGCTAGAATAGGGGTCTCTCTATAGTCTCGTATCTCCCTTATACGCTGCATCGCCTCATACCCATCCATGACTGGCATCATAATATCCATCAATATAATTTCAAATGGCGGATTTGACGCTTGGGCGTTTTCCTCAATTTTTCTTAGCGCAGCTTCACCATGCTCTGCCATAGATACGTCTAAGCCAGCCTCTTTAAGTTTACCCGTGAGCGCATAGATATTTCTCATATCGTCGTCCACCAATAAAACCCTACGCCCTCTTAGCATACAGTTCTCATCATGAAGAGCATCTATCGCACTGCTCTGCTCTTTAGAC
>JAYPBG010000157.1:0-5089 GCA_038124075.1 Gammaproteobacteria bacterium | reverse complement strand
CGACACATCATCCAATAGACTTTCAGGGGATTCAGCGCCTTTAATCACAATCGATGAGGAGAGCTCCTTAAGCTCTCTATGCTCTTGGGCCGTAACATCCCTTCCAGTATAAATGATAATAGGCGTATTTCTTGAGCCAATTTTATCATGAAGATTTTTAACTGCATCTATTCCGTTACTGTCAGGCAATCCTAAGTCCAGTACGATACAGTCATAAGTGGTCTCCGACAATTTCTCAATTGCCTCACGCTCACTGTTAGAACAGGTGATGCGAATACCAGGGGCTTCGATAAGGCGCCGAATGGATTCTTGAGCAACAGCATCGTCTTCTACGACTAAGATCTCTTTCTGCGAATTTTCACAGTCAACTTTCTCAATGGTTTCTAATACACTCTGAATCGCTTTCTCATCAACAGGCTTCTTAAGAAATCCCAGCGCCCCTTTTGAAAGCAACTCGTTTTGCCCCTCACGCCCTGACATAACATGAACTGGAATATGGCGTGTTTTTAAGTTAAACTTTAACTGATCTAACACATCTTGACCGTCGATATCGGGCAAACCTAGATCCAGAATAATTCCAGTGGGATTGTGCTCTACGGCCAAAAGCACACCATCCCTACCCCGATCAGCGACCAAAACCTTAAAACCTTGATCACGGGCGTACCGAGAGAGAATACGTAAAAACTGATTATCATCTTCAATAATTAAGATACTCTTTTCACCGACCTGAACATGCCTTCTATCATCAACGATTTTATCCTCATCAATTGATGAATTTCTTTTAATATTCTTGGCATCCCTTATATTCCTGGGATTTTTATGTTCATCTTCATCACTGGAAAAATCAGCCGTCAGTTTTTCAGACCTTGTGTTAGCCTCCATCAATTCGGCATTATTCGAACTCTCCTGTAGATCAGTAGCAGCTGGCAAATACAGGGAAAATGTACTGCCTTCACCCTCGTTGCTCTTCAGGTTAATTTCACCGCCCAACAGTTGAGCAAACTCCTTGGATATTGTTAGACCGAGTCCTGTACCTCCATACTTTCTACTTGTAGAGCCATCCTGCTGCCTGAAGGCTTCAAATATCGCGCTTTGTTTATCCTTTGGAATCCCTATACCCGTATCAATCACTGAAAACCCAACGGTACTTTCCGGAATCAGAGCACGGTTATTAAATACAACACCTCTATCAATCGGATGAATACTCAGCGTAATACTCCCTTTTGATGTAAACTTCAAAGCATTCGACATAAAGTTTTTTAAAATTTGCTCTACTCTTTGCCCATCGCTTCGAATGACCTCTGGTAACGTCTCATCAATATGGACTTTCAACGCTATCTTCTTTTTCTTACACTGATGTAAAAACATAAACTTAAGGTTCTTAGCAATCTGCTTTAAAAGCACTTTTTCCATCGTAATATCAAGCTTACCCGCTTCCACCTTGGAGAGATCAAGAATATCGTTGATCAAGTTTAATAACTCTTTTCCCCCTTCATTAATAAACTCTGCATCCTGTTGCTGCTGAGATGTCAAATTACCCTTTTTATTATCAGCCAAATCTTTTGATAAAATTAGCATGCTATTCAAAGGTGTTCTTAATTCATGGGACATATTAGCAAGGAACTCAGATTTATATTTATTAGCCAGCGTCAATTCTTGAGCCTTATCCTCTAGCTCTTTTTTTGCCTTCTCCAAGTTAACTGTTTGAAGTTTAATTGCAACCTGTTTCTCTTCCAACTCCTCGTTGGCCGCTCTAAGCTCTTCACCTTGAAGCTTTAAATCTTCTTCAGACTTAATCAGCTGTACCCTTTGCTCATTCAACGCATCATTAGTTGATTTCAACTCCTCTTTTTGCTGCATCAATTCTTCATTATTTTGCTTAATAAGCACTTCATTCCTCAAGGTTTGATCCAGCAATATCTTCTGCTCTTTATGAATAAGAACAGAGTTCAATGCCACAGCAATCAACCTTACACCTTCTTTTAAGAATTTTAAATTTTTATCACATATCTCATCAAAGGTTGCGATTTCCAATACGCCCAACAGCTTTTTCTCATAGAGGATCGGAAAGCATATAATTTCACGAGCAAGCGCTTCTCCTGTGCCCGAGCAGATACGAACATAATCATCTGGCACTTGAGAGATATGAATAATCTTTTTCTCCTTTGCACATTGGCCCACCAGACCTTCACCAAAGGCAAACTCATTAGACAAGTTCTTTCTTTTCATATAAGCATAAGAGGCACTCAATGTGAGCCTCCCTTCGGATACGATATAAAAAGCTTGGACTTTTGCATCGATCTGCTGAGCCAAAAACGACAATACACGGTCCAAGAGCAACGTCAATTCGCTCTCGTTACGTAACTCATCTGACAGTTTTGCTAACGCATCTTTAAGCTCTATATTTTCCTCGATTGACTGCCCCATAGAGTACGTCTTTTTGAGCAACAGCATAAAGAGAAGAACCAGCGAAAACACTGACAACACGGTCACAGCAGCAATCATTTTTATAGATGAAATCGCATCCTTTTCAGCAAGGGTTGTCTCCATCTTTATTTTTGCTTCAAATATCTCAATCACCCGATGAAAAGACTCATCAAGACGCATCTGCTCACCACCAACCTTTAACATCAACTTTATACTCTCATCAGAATCTGGGTCCCATTTCTGACTTAAAATAGATTCAAAAACATCCTCTACGGCTTGACCATACGCCCCAAGGCTGATCTTTATCGAACTGACCTCCTTATGAGCACTGCCCACCCAGTACTCTATATTCCGTCCGCCGCTCATACTCTCTTCCAATAAACCACTCAACCGGTCGATAACCTGGGATACAATATCCAAAGAGCTCTTATTAATTTCTAGAAACTGCTTTTTAGCCTCCTCCAATTCACCTCTTAATGATACATCCCCAAAAACAGAAAACTCCTCCGCATACCTCAGCCCCTTCTCAAACATCACCGACTTTTCCATGTGCTGACTTCTTATCCTTCGCATATCATGTGCTGTCGCCATATTATTTTTTACGATATCATGCAAAGTATCTACGATATCATTTAGCTTCATCACTGAGAACCCTGAAATCAACGCGATCAACAGCAGAACAATCGCAAAACTTACACATATTAAGCGACCGATATTATATCTCATCACTATATCCTTACACTATTTAGGCTTAACCTTAAACAACCGCTATAAAATAACTTAGGCATAAAAAAATCCAAATCATATTGCACTCGCCCTAACAGACGCTCTTCCTTTATACTCAATCTACATCTCTGATTGAAGATATCTGTCCCGAGAAAAACCTCTTAAATCCAAAATCATGCAGAACCTCAATTTTATCAGGTGCAAGCGCGCAACTAAAAAAGAATCCCTGATAGATTTCACACCCAACTCTTGAAAGCGTTTTAATCTGCTGCTTTGTTTCCACCCCTTCCGCAATCACTTTTAATCCGAATTTATCAGCAATAAACATAATCGCCTCAATGATCACGATATTTTTTTCACACGTCATTATATCCTTAACAAAACTGCGATCAACTTTTATCGTATCTATCGGTGTTATCTTTAAATGCGACAAAGAGGAGTACCCTGTTCCAAAATCATCCAACGAAAGACCGAAACCAAATAATTTCAACAATTTTAGCGTATAAAAGGCTTTGGATGAATTATCAAATATAGCTGTTTCTGTTATTTCAAATGATATTCTGTCGGCTCGAATGCCATATTTTCTTATAAGATGATACAGCCCCACCACAAAAAAACCTTCCCGCAGTTGATGCGCAGACAAGTTGATGGAAACCACATATTCCATGCCACTCCTTTTTTTTGCCCACTCCACCATCTGAACCATAACCTGCTCAATAACAAACATAGAAATATCATTGATTAAATCAGTCTGCTCAGCAATGGGAATAAAAATATCAGGTGTCACCGTCTTACCACCCTCTGAAATCGGCCATCGAATAAGCGCCTCTAGAGCCACAATATCATAGTTCGACATCGACACAATGGGTTGGTACTCAATTATAAACTCTTTTTTTTCCAACGCTAATTTTAATCGCTGCTCCAAGATTGCAACATTATTGTGGCTCTCCAACATCTCAGGTAAGAATATTCTATAGGTATTTCTTCCAGACGACTTTGCAGCATACAACGCAATATCAGCAGATTTCATCAACGTAGCCACATCATATGCACCTTTTGTGCATGTTGCGATGCCGATACTGGTATCGATCAAAAGCTGACGATCATGAGACTGAATAGGTTTTGATATTTCATTTAACAGCTTTCTGGATACGGAGATTGCATCATTGCAATTTTCTTCCGAGCACCGAATTATGATTGCGAACTCATCGCCCCCTAATCTTGCTGCAAAACCTTTATATTTAACACATGAAATCAGTCGACTTCCAACTCGCTTCAATACGAGATCTCCAATATCATGACCTAAAGTATCATTAACCTCCTTAAAGCGGTCTAAATCCAAAAGCAAAAGCGCGAAACTAGAGCTATTTTTACTTGACTTCATAATTTCATTACTTAACGCCTCACTAAAGCAGGCCCTATTCATTAAGCCTGTCATCGAATCGTAATTTGCCAAATACTCTAATCGTTTTTCTACTTCAATACGATGGGTTATATTCTGAAAAAGCAGTATAATGGAAGGTTTTTCAGTCATGGTTAGGGTGCAGGTAATCTCAACGGGCGTTACACTGCCCGCGTTGGAAAGGATACTGATATTCTTTTTTTGATACATACCTGATTTTCGTACGCCATCCAATATGATCGAAAACAGTTTATTGTCATCATAGCCGTCGCCATACAGATCAGGATTCGATTGTTCGTATCTTACTTCCGCCTCAAAATCATTTTCATTGGCTATATGGAACCAACGATTAACTGATGATCCAATAATTTCTTTTTTCTCATCGCATAAAAGCTGGCACGCTTTGGCATTGCAATAGTCGATAATACCGTGTTGTGATATTTTAATAACACCCTCACCGGCGGCATCCAGTATCGCCTCCCTCTCGGCTTTCAAAATGGAGGCATTCTGTTGTGATTTATGCAGCGCTACAAA
>JAYPBG010000156.1:0-8291 GCA_038124075.1 Gammaproteobacteria bacterium | reverse complement strand
GAGCATCGGCCTTCTAAGCCGAGGGTTGCAGGTTCGAGTCCTGCCGGGCGCGCCAGTTCGGCTAGGCCTATACTGTTTGATCAGTTGCTATAATCTTATGCAGTTGCTTCAAGGTGTAGGTGTTAAATGTAGGTATTAAACGACTAATGGTGGGCGTAGCTCAGTTGGTAGAGCCCCGGATTGTGATTCCGGTTGTCGTGGGTTCAAGCCCCATCGTCCACCCCATATTTATGCTTTTAGAGCCCCTTCTTTATACCCTTGAAATCCCATAGCCACTCTGGGTAATGAACATTTAACTGAAATATCTAACTTAAATAATATGTGAGGATCTTATGGAAGTGTCTGTTGAGAGCACATCGACCTTGGAACGAAAATTAACTGTTGGTGTACCAGCGGCAGATGTTAACGGAAAGGTTGATGCCAAAATTAAGGAGACTCAAAAGCAAGCCAGCTTGCCAGGTTTTCGCCCAGGCAAAGTCCCGTTTAAGGAGATTCGACGACGCTTTGGTGCCGGAATTCGACAAGAGGTTTTAGAAGAGGTGCTGCAGAAGGCCTACCCTGAAGCGCTTGAGCAAGCAGATCTGCGCCCTGTTGCCCAGCCTGAAATCGCTTTTACATCCAACCAGCCCGGCAAAGACGTTGAGTTTGTTGCGACCTTAGAAGTTTACCCTGAGATCCAGGTAGAAGGTCTGGATAAGATTGAGGCTGAGCGCGTCATCACCGAAATCAATGACGCCGATGTTGATGAACTGATTGAGCAGCTACGCTCACAGAAAGCCGAATGGGCAGAGAAAGAAGAGGGCGCTGCGGCTGAAGAAGGTGACCAGTTGACCTTAGATTATGCGGGTTCCATCGATGGTGAGGCCTTTGAAGGGGGCACTGCAGAAGGCCAGACGCTTGAGCTGGGCTCAAAATCAATGATTCCAGGCTTTGAAGACCAGTTGGTAGGGGTTAAACAGGGTGAAGAGCGTGTCTTAAGTGTCACCTTCCCTGATGACTACTCTGCAGAAGCGCTGCAGGGCAAAGAGGCTGAATTTAAGGCGACCGTTCACAAAATAGAATCAAAAGAGCTGCCAGCCCTGGATGATGAGTTCTTTGAAGCGTTTGGAGTCAAAGAGGGCGGTGAAACGGCTTTCCGTGAAAATGTCACCACCAACATGGAGCGCCAGAGAACGGCGCAGCAAGACCAAATACTCTCACACAACATTATGGTTGAATTGGGTAAGTACAACCCCATTGAAGTACCGCAAACACTGATTCAGCGCGAAGCCTCCAATTTGCGTGAAAAAGCCCTTGAGCAGATCTTTGGGCAGATTCCTGAACAGCTTAAGAACAATATGGATCTGATGCCTCTGACCGGTTTTCTACCACAGGCGGAGCACAATGTGCGCTCAGGTCTGCTGTTGGTTGAGGTGATCAGCTCGCAGGATATGAAAGCCACACCTGAGCAGGTTGAAGCCAAGCTTGAGGAGATGGCGGCCTCTTATGATGAGCCTGAGCAGATGATCCAGTACTATAAAAGCAATGAAGAGGCGATGCGTCAAATTGAGCAGCAAGTGCTTGAGTCATTGGTAATTGAGTACATTGCAAGCCAAGGTACGGTCACAGAAAGCCGTATGAGCTTTAAGGCGTTGATGGAGTATAAGCTTGAAGAGCCTAAGGCCAGTGCAGCTGAGTCTGAAGAGGCAGAGTCCTCAGCAGAAGAGGGTTCTGAAGCCAGTTCGTAAGCTCGTGCTGGTCGACGCATTAAGGCACTGATTATCCAACCTAGTCAGTGCCTTTTTCTTTACTTGCCTACCTTATTTGCTCAGACTTACTCAGAAGCAAGGCGAAGCGCTACTGTCTGCGGCACGCCATCGATCTTTATTTTAACGATTTCACCTTAACACCACTTTTTTTCGCTTCCCCCCTTTTGTTCCTAAAATTCACCCCTATATAACTTAAAGATTTTATGGGTTACATAAAAAATAAATTCTCGCTAACCGTATAAAAACGTTTGCGTTTTGCAGTTTTATGGCTAGTGTCTATTAAGAATTGAAAGAGGGGTATGATATCCTAGATATTTGATTAGCTTACTGATACTGTATTGGGGAGGATTTGCGCAGCATGAATGTTGCAGATCTCCTAAGCGAACCCCTTAATTACAGCTATTATTATCCTTAAAAGGGTTTTGATTTTTTGTATTCATCACCTCCTGCGCAATGGCTCTTCGCAATCATGGAGCCTGCGCTGGCAGAGAGATGGGCACTTTATCGATAAAACAGAAGGAACCTATTAGTTTATGAGCAACCTAATTCATAATGCTGAGTACCACTACGAAAAAATGATGACATCATCCCCTACAAATTCAGGGTTTATCCCATATGTAGTGGAGCAATCAGCACGCGGTGAGCGGTCATACGATATCTTCTCTCGATTGCTGAAAGAGAGGGTCGTCTTTTTAGTTGGGCAGGTCGAAGATCATATGGCCAATTTGATTGTTGCACAGCTGCTCTTTTTGGAGTCGGAAAACCCAGATAAAGACATTCACTTGTATATTAATTCGCCGGGTGGAGCGGTCACTGCTGGAATGGCCATCTATGATACGATGCAGTTTATTAAACCGGATGTCAGTACGATGTGTGTCGGGCAAGCCTGCAGTATGGGGTCGCTTTTACTGACGGCGGGTCAAAAAGGGAAGCGGTTTTGTCTGCCTCATTCGCGTGTCATGATTCACCAGCCGTTGGGTGGTTTTCAGGGGCAAGCCTCTGATATCGAGATTCATGCGAAAGAGATACTGGATATTAAAGCAAAATTGAACAAAGTATTGGCAAACCACAGTGGCCAAGACATTGGAACAATTGAAAATGATACTGATCGTGATAACTTTATGAGTGCTGCTGAAGCAAAAGAGTATGGTTTGATCGACGATGTGCTTGAGCATCGTGTTGCGCCTTCAGAGGATGCGTCGTCGTAAAAGGATATCGTTTTAATAGTGTCGTTTTAATAGTGTAAATAGGCGTTCGGATTTTGAGTAGAGAGGAATTCTATGGTAAAACCCGAAGTAGGTACTTAGAAAGCCAGTAAAAATAGAGTACAAAATACGTGCTGTGAGACTAGGGTATCTCGAGTTTATGGAAATGGATATCGAGATCAAGGATGTGATCGAAGATTGAACATCGGATGCGAGATAGCTTAGTGATAGTATTCATTTGAAAGTGAGATTATTGAGGAAGGTCCATGACTGACGAACGAGATGGCAAAGAGGATAGTGGTAAGCTGCTTTACTGTTCATTTTGTGGTAAGAGCCAACATGAAGTGCGCAAGCTTATTGCGGGGCCTTCTGTATTTATTTGCGATGAGTGTGTCGACTTATGTAACGATATCATTCGTGAAGAGGTGCAGGAGGAGACTACTGAGACCTCAAACGATAAATTACCGGCCCCAAAAGAGATTAAGGTTATTCTTGATGACTATGTGATAGGGCAGGATCGAGCGAAAAAGGTACTCTCGGTTGCTGTTTACAATCACTATAAACGTCTTAGAGTAGGGGATTCCCAGAACAAATCTGGAGAAGAGGTTGAGCTTGGAAAAAGTAACATCCTGCTTATTGGGCCTACCGGAAGCGGTAAAACATTGCTGGCTGAAACCTTGGCGAGGCTGCTGAATGTGCCTTTTACCATAGCGGATGCCACGACATTGACCGAAGCCGGTTATGTCGGTGAAGATGTTGAGAACATCATACAGAAATTATTGCAGAAGTGTGATTACGATGTCGATAAGGCTCAGATGGGCATTGTCTACATAGATGAGATCGATAAGATCTCCAGAAAATCGGATAACCCCTCCATCACAAGAGATGTATCGGGTGAAGGCGTTCAGCAAGCCTTGCTGAAATTGATTGAAGGCACGGTTGCCTCTGTTCCACCCCAAGGGGGTCGAAAGCACCCTCAGCAGGAGTTTTTGCAGGTTGATACCTCCAACATTCTCTTTATCTGTGGTGGTGCGTTTGCAGGCCTCGACAAAGTGATTCAGGACCGTTCTGATAAGAGTGGCATTGGCTTCTCTGCAACGGTTAAAGGTAAGGATCAGGAGAAAAACGTGGGTGAGACATTGAAAGATGTCGAGCCAGAAGATTTGGTTAAATATGGGCTTATCCCCGAGTTTGTAGGGCGTCTACCCGTGATCGCCACGCTGGAAGAGCTGGACGAGCCTGCGCTTATTCAGATTTTGACCGAACCGAAGAACTCGCTCGTGAAGCAGTATGAGCGACTCTTTGAGATGGAAAATGTTGAGCTTGATTTTCGTGAAGATGCGCTCAGTGCAGTGTCCAGAAAGGCGATGGAACGGAAAACGGGCGCACGTGGTTTGCGCTCCATCTTAGAGTCTGTTCTGTTGGATATCATGTATGAAGTACCCTCTATGGAGGCGCTCTCGAAAGTGGTGATTGATGAGGCTGTTATTAAGGGTAAATCTGAACCGAAGTTGATTTATGACAGCGCTGACCAGCAGAAAGCAGTACCTGACGACTAATCACGTATGAATAGGGGTGCTGCAGCAAAAAAGGACCTTTTATGAGGTCCTTTTTTGCTTGCTCTCTTGTCGTCTTCTGTTTGCTGCTCCATGCTCGAACTCATTTGATCGCACTCATTATGATCGTATGACTGTTGAAAAAACGCTATTGAACCAAATATATAAAAAAAGATTAACCCGCTTTGGCTCATGAGCCTTATAGACTAAACCCTGTAGATATCATTAAGGTGTTAGGTATTATTTATGACTGAATCTGTCGAACACGCCGCTCACTACACCATCCCGCTGTTACCCTTGAGAGATGTGGTCATCTATCCGCATATGGTCATACCCTTGTTTGTTGGTCGAGGGAAATCCATTCGTGCTCTTGAAGCTGCTATGGCGCATGATAAAAAAATTATGTTGATCGCGCAGCGCAGTGCCTCTGAAGATGATCCGACTGAAAAAGATCTGTTTGAAATCGGCACGGTTTCGACCATTCTTCAGCTGCTTAAGTTACCTGATGGTACCGTAAAGGTCCTGGTTGAAGGGGGAGGTCGAGCTAAAATTGATCAAGTCATTGAGGACCCAGAGTATCTGGTGGCTTCGGTGAGTACTTTATCGAGTGGTGCGCTCTCAGATCGTCAATCGGACATTCTTGTTCGTTCTGTGATTTCTCAGTTTGAGCACTATGTGAAATTGAGTAAAAAAGTGCCGCCTGAAGTACTCTCATCGGTCTCAAACATCAGTGAGCCCTCACGATTGGCGGATACGGTGGCTGCCCATATGGCGTTGCGGATCGATGAAAAACAGCAAGTGCTTGAGATGTTGGATATCCGCGAACGACTTGAACATTTAATGACCTTGATGGAGTCGGAGATCGATCTGTTGCAGGTTGAGAAGCGCATTCGCGGCCGTGTCAAAAAGCAGATGGAGAAAAGTCAGCGTGAGTACTACCTCAATGAACAGATGAAAGCGATTCAGAAAGAGCTGGGTGACCTGGAGGAGGGGGCCAGCAATGAGCTCGAAGAGTTTGAGAATAAGATAAAAGAGAGCGGTATGCCGAAGGAGGCTCAAGAGAAGGCGCTGGCAGAGCTGAATAAGCTGAAGATGATGTCACCCATGTCGGCAGAGGCTACCGTGGTGCGCAGCTACATTGATTGGATGATCAATGTCCCATGGAAGAAGCGCAGCAAAGTGAAGAACGATATTGTTCGAGCTGAAAAGGTGCTTAATAAAGATCACTACGGTTTAGAAGAGGTCAAAGACCGAATATTAGAGTACCTTGCTGTGCCGAGTCGTGTACGAAAGTTAAACGGGCCCGTGCTCTGTTTAGTGGGCCCACCGGGTGTCGGTAAGACCTCTTTAGGGCGCTCAATAGCCCGATCCACCAATCGTCAATTTGTGCGAATGGCCTTAGGGGGCGTGCGCGATGAGGCGGAGATTCGTGGTCATCGGCGCACCTATATTGGCAGTATGCCGGGCAAGCTGATACAGAAACTGGCTAAAGTGGGCGTGAAGAACCCGCTCTTTCTATTGGATGAGATTGATAAAATGGGCAGCGATATGCGAGGTGACCCCGCAGCGGCGCTCTTAGAGGTGCTCGATCCAGAGCAGAACTCATCGTTCAATGACCACTATTTAGAGGTGGATTATGACCTCTCCGATATCATGTTCATCTGCACCTCCAACTCGATGAATATCCCCGCCCCGCTGCTTGATCGTATGGAAATCATACGTATTCCAGGGTATACAGAGGATGAGAAGGTTAATATCTGCCAGCAGTATTTGATTCCAAGAGCCATGAGCAACAATGGTTTAAAAAAGGGTGAGGTCAGTTTTACAGAAGAGGCGTTGCGCAGTGTCATTCGCTACTATACGAAAGAGGCGGGTGTGCGGGGCCTGGAGCGTGAACTATCAAAAATCTGCCGAAAAGTGGTTAAAGAGAATGTGCTTGCCAAATCGTCGGATAACAAAGAGATCTCCGATGAGAATCTTGAAGAGTACTCGGGTGTGAAAAAGTTCAGTTATGGCGTTGCTGGGCGTGAAGACCGTATTGGGCTGGTGACCGGTCTGGCCTGGACCTCAGTAGGGGGCGAGCTGCTCACCATTGAAGCCGTTGCTGTGAAAGGAAAGGGCAAATACATCAAAACAGGCTCATTGGGCGATGTGATGCAGGAGTCGATTCAAGCGGCCTTAACGGTGGTGCGAAGCAGGGCGAAGGTCTTGGGGGTGGACGAAGGCTTCCATGAGTCGATGGACATCCATATCCACGTACCTGAAGGCGCAACACCCAAAGATGGACCCAGTGCGGGTATAGGCATGTGCACCGCATTGGTCTCTGTGCTCTCAGGGATTCCTGTCCGCGCCGATGTCGCTATGACCGGTGAGATCACGCTGAGAGGGGAGGTGCTTAAAATTGGTGGTTTAAAAGAGAAGCTGCTGGCCGCTCATCGTGGTGATATTAAGCTTGTGATTATCCCTAAAGAGAACGAGCCTGACTTAAAAGAGATTCCTGAAAACATCATTCAGGACTTGGCCATTCACCCTGTTGAGTGGATTGATGAAGTGCTTGAGCTTGCTCTGCAGCGCCTTCCAACGCCCACCGATGAGGTTGAGGCTAAAATATCACCTACGGCTACTGAAGATAAGAAAGAGGGTGATGGCGCGGCGGTCAGCAGGCATTGAGGGCCTATGTCAATTAAACGTTGATAAAATCTAAGTAACGTCTAACTTTCATAGTTGTGTCGAGTCGAGTATAGTAGCGCATATCGACATAGCTGTGACCATAGCTCAAAAGTTAGTCGTGACAATAGACAGTTAACAAATTTTAGAGGGGTTTAAAGTGAATAAATCTGAATTGATAGAAGCCATTGCCGCATCTGCAGATCTTCCTAAAGCGGGGGCTTCAAAAGCGCTTGATGCCATGCTTGATACAATAACAGAAGCGCTTGTCGCTGGAGATCAGGTAGCACTCTTGGGTTTTGGTACTTTTTCTGTAAAAGAGCGCTCAGCACGCACAGGAAGAAATCCTAAAACTGGAGAGCCTATTGAGATTCCAGCATCGAAAAACCCTAGCTTCAAAGCAGGAAAAGCCTTCAAAGATGCCGTTAACAGCAACCAGGCCGCTGCTGCTTCAAAAAGCCGTGTTGTTCGAGAAGAAGAAGCGGAAGCTGTGATCTAAAAATAGGTGGCGGTATGGATCGAATAATGGTTGGTTGAAAACTGTTCACGTATTTCGCCTTACTTAAACCAGGTGAAGGGCCAGGTGAAAAGACAGGTGAAGTGTTGTCCAGATGAAGTATTGACCAACTATTATTTAGATCGCTCTTATAGACCTCACATAGGTTGCTTTTCTAAGGTGTTATTAGGGTATGACTAAGAGAGCACTAAGGGATCAGTAAGAGATCGTCATTTATTTCATCTACTGTAGAAAATTCCCGTTTTGCGGGAATTTTTTTTTGAAAATCGTTTAAACTGTCCTTTGGAAGAGTTTTCACTCTTGTCTAAAAAATAAACAGATTTGGATGAAGGATCTATGCAAGCATTTCGTGAGCTTATAAAGGGTTGGTTAGGCAAAATTTTATTAGGATTAGTGGTTTTGGTCTTCGGTGCTTTTGGTACCGAGTCGTTGCTCAGTATTGTGACAAAACCGAAGCCAATGGCTGAAGTGAATGGTGAGCCCATTACTCAGCGTAGCGTTGAGCGAGTGATGGAGTATCAACGACAGCAGATTCGTCAGCGATTGGGTGAAAAAGTAGACCCCTCACTGCTCGATGCTGAGAGATTGAGACCAGAAG
>JAYPBG010000155.1:3262-8310 GCA_038124075.1 Gammaproteobacteria bacterium | reverse complement strand
GTCCAGGCCAGCCCTGTACGCTATCCGTGGGCAGAAAGCAAGACACCCATCATAACCTTCTCAGAACTGAACGTGGACCCGCGTAATGATTATCTACTCATTCCTGAGATCTATGGGCCCGATCTATATCAATCGTTTAGCGCGACCGCACCTGGTGTTAAAAAGGTTATTTTCAACCAGAACTGCTACTATACATTTTCTAAATACCCTCTGTTACCAACAAAGGATGCTTTGCCGTACCTTGATCAGCGTAATCATATTGTTGCGACACTGGTCGTTTCAAAAGACAGTGAAGACTACCTTCGCTATCTTTTCCCTGATCACCCTGTTATGCGCATCGTTAATTCGGTCGATACGCAGCGCTTCTCATTCCAGAAAGAGAAAAAAAAGCTGATTACCTTTATGCCGAGAAAAGGGCATGAGGATTTGAAGCAGGTCTTGCATATGTTAGCCCTTCGTGGTGTTGTTGATGACTATCAGTGTATACCCATCGATAAGCGCCCGCAGCATGAGGTCGCCAAGATCTATAAAGCAGCCTCTATTTTTCTCAGCTTTTCCACTCGAGAAGGTTTTGGGTTACCACCGGTTGAAGCGATGTCGTGTGGTGCACTGGTGATCGGCTATACAGGCCAAGGTGGGGATGAATATTTTGATCCAAGTTTCTCGTACCCTATTCCTACAGAAAGCACACGACACTTTGCTCAGACAGTTGAGGGGGTGATCAAACAGCTCGACGCAGCACCGAACAGTTTAGATGATAAACGCCAGCGTGCGTCTGATTTTGTTCAGAGCGCCTACTCTATTGAGAACGAAGAGCGCTCGGTTTTGGACAGTTGGCGCTCTATTATGATGAAGCATGGCGGTTTCCCGCTGGGTGATGCACGTGAGCGTAAAAGCGCACAATAAAACGATATTTAAATTCCGATATTTTTAAACAGCAGCCTTAAAACTGTATAAGCGATAAAAACTCAGCGCGTGTCTGACTGTTTTTTCTAAAATGCCCCAGCATTACCGACGTGCGCATTTTTGAGTTTTGCTTCTCCACGCCCCGCATCATCATGCAGAGGTGCTGTGCGTCAATGACCACAGCAACGCCAAGTGCGTCGGTAATTTCCAGAACCGCATCGGCAATCTGTTTGGTTAGGTTCTCTTGGATCTTAAAGCGTCTAGCAAAGAGATCAACAATGCGGGCAAACTTGGATAGCCCTAGAACGCGACAGTTCGGTAGATAGGCAATGTGGCATTTGCAGATGAAAGGGAGTAGGTGGTGCTCGCAGAGCGAGTAGAGTTCGATGTCTTTAATAATGACCATCTCATCACTGTCTGAGCTGAAAACCGCTTCGTTAACGATCTCTTCCAGTGTCTGATTGTACCCTTTGGTCATATATTGCAGTGCTTTTGCGGCGCGTTCAGGGGTTTTAAGAAGGCCTTCGCGTGATGGGTCTTCACCTGTTTCTGTTATGATGTGTTTATAAAGGTCACTGAGGCGCTCAGTGGAGGGGTCATGACTGCTCATAAAAGGCCTGCTGGTTTAACTTTAACGTTATAAGTAAATAAATGAGTAATTCAATTCATACCGGCTGGTGCTGAAGTGGTGAGGTTGTTACTTAAATCGCTTATGTTTAGCGCTCTCTATCACTCCATATCGCTCTATATCGCTTTGCATGTTATCTCTCCTGCTCACGGTTACGTTTCAACAGGACCAGCACAGCACCGCGCCCACCTTGGTTGGGTGGGGCTGAACAGAAAGCCAGAACCCTGCCTTCCTGAGGGAGCCAGTGATTGATCGCTGACTTCAAGATCGGTGGCGCATGGGGCGCGGCCTGTTTAGGAAAGCGGTTTGCCTTGGCGTAAGCTGTCTGTCCTTTGCCGTGGACGATTCTAACACATCTGTATCCCCTCTGTTTTGCTTCGGACAAAAAAGATGTTAATTGGAATGCGGCCTCCTCAAGAGTATAGCCATGCAGATCGAGTGTGGCCTCAGTCGGTATGCTCCCTGATTTCAAGTGTTTAAAGCGCTTAAGGGGTATGCCAGACCGGCAATAGAGCAATTCACGGTTGGGCTCTATCGGGGGGAAGGTATCTCGGTCACCTGACCAACCCCCAGGGGGCCTGCCAACAGAGCTTTCAGTGCTTTCTGAGTGTACAGAGTGGTGTTCAGTGTCGACAGAGTGTTTGGGTGCGTGCATGCGTTTAAGGTTTCTTTTGCGCGCATCCGCAATGAGCTGCTCGGTTTTTAATCCATTGTGCTGAATGGGCCTTGCCCCTTTAGCGGCTTCTTTAAACAGGTCAGAATCGTCATCACTCATGGCTCGCTCTCTGTTAAACTTGTTACACGTATTCAGCACTTATTTCAGTACGTATCTCAGCCTGCCAGCAAGCAGGCTGAGATACGTACTGATCATTTTATCGAAAAGTAACAGGTTTATACACGCTATGTCGAACTCTTCTTCTACACCTTCCATGTCTTCTACACCTTCTAAGCCTTCTACGCCTTCTACGCCTTCTACCCCGCAGCAGCGCGCTCAGTGGGCTGAAGCACTGATCACTGTTCGAGACTATATCCGGTGGACGGTGACCCAGTTTAATGCGCTTCCTGATCAAGAAGCCCTGTTTTTTGGCCATGGCACTGACAATGCTTGGGATGAGGCGGTTGCCTTGGTGTTGGCGGCATTGAGATTGCCGTGGCATATCCTTGAACAGGACCCGAATATAGGTGAGGCGCGCCTAACGGCTGAAGAGCGGCATAAAATCATTGAGTGGGTTGAGCAGCGCACAGTGGATCGACGGCCCTTACCCTATATTTCAGGTGAAGCCTGGTTTGCGGGGCTGCCGTTCTATGTGGATGAGCGTGTCTTAATCCCTCGCTCTCCGATCGCAGAGCTGCTCGCGTCACGTTTGGCCCCTTGGTGGAAAGGGGAGGACGAACCGCTGAGACTCCTCGACCTCTGCACAGGCAGTGGTGCAATTGCCGTGGCAGCGGCAAAAGCGTTTCCGCAGAGCCCGGTTGATGCGATTGACCTATCAAGTGATGCGTTGGCCGTTGCTCAGCGCAATATTGAGCGCCACGCTGTGGAGGGGCAGGTGCAACTGATTGAATCGGATCTTTTTTCAGCACTGGATCAGGCTGAAATGCCGCTGCTCTATGATATCATTCTCTCCAATCCACCCTATGTAGGGGATGCCGAGATGGCGATGTTGCCCAGTGAGTTTCTTCGTGAACCCGACTTGGCGTTAAGAGCAGAGGAGAACGGCTTGGCCATTGTGAGAAATATTTTAGCCAATGCACGCCGCTTTCTGACCGACGAAGGGGTGCTCATTGTCGAAGTGGGGAATACGTGCCAAATTATGGAAGAAGCCTTTCCCGATCTACCGCTGCATTGGTTGGAGTTTGAACGAGGCGGCTTTGGTGTGTTTCTCATACGAGCAGTGGATCTACCACTGACGACACCCTAAACATTAGGGTTAATAGGTTAATAGGTTAATAGTATAGAAAGTGAATTTTTATACGCAGTCAATCGATAGAGGCGAATCTGTATGTCAGGTAATACCATAGGAAAATTATTTACGGTGACCACGTTTGGTGAGAGTCATGGTCTGGCCTTGGGTGCCATTGTTGATGGTTGCCCACCTGGCCTGGTGTTGAGTGAAGCAGACCTTCAAGTAGATCTCGATCGGCGTAAGCCGGGCACCTCAAAATATACGACACAGCGAAAGGAACCCGACCAGGTTAAGATCCTATCTGGCGTCTTTGAAGGAGAGACAACCGGCACATCGATCGGGCTTCTGATTGAGAATCAAGATCAAAAATCAAAAGATTATAGCAACATTAAAGACCGTTTCCGTCCAGGCCATGCGGATTTTACCTATCAACAGAAATATGGACGACGCGACTACCGTGGGGGTGGTCGATCATCAGCGCGCGAAACCGCCATGCGTGTGGCCGCCGGCGCGATTGCAAAGAAATATCTACGAGAACAGTTTGGCGTCACCATTCAAGGCTATACCTCGCAGATCGGCTCGATTGCCTGTGAGCATGTTGATTGGGATGTGATAGAGCAGAACCCATTCTTCAGCCCTGATCTCAGTGTGGTACCCAAGTACGAAGCGCTGATCGATCAGCTGCGTCGAGAAGGGAGCTCAATAGGCGCGCGATTAACGGTTGTGGCCAAAGGGGTGCCGGTCGGTTTGGGTGAACCTGTGTTTGATCGACTGGATGCCGATATAGCGCATGCCATGATGGGCATTAACGCGGTTAAAGGAGTAGAGATCGGTGATGGTTTTTCTGCTGTTGAGCAGCGCGGTGAGGCGCACCGGGATGAGATCACCTCAGAGGGCTTTACCAGTAATCATGCAGGTGGCATCTTGGGCGGCATCTCCACCGGACAAGCCATTGAGGTGCATATCGCCTTAAAGCCGACCTCCAGCATTCGTGTACCCGGAAAAACCGTTAATCTTGACGGTGAGCCGGTGGATGTGGTGACCACTGGACGGCATGATCCCTGTGTGGGCATTCGTGCGACCCCTATTGCAGAAGCGATGTTGGCCATTGTGCTGTTGGACCACCTCTTAAGACAGCGAGCTCAGAATGGGTCGCTTTAAAGGTGGGGCGTTTTAAAGATGGCTCGTTTTAAAGAGGTGGCCTCGAAGGGATGATCTCAAACCTTAAGGCGTCTCTCACGTATTGGCCATTATCGCTCTTCTATTTTGCCTTCTTCTGTACCTTGGGTGCCTTGCTCCCCTATTGGGCGCTCTACCTCCAGGCAATCGGCTTCTCTGCGCTCGAAATAGGGGAGCTGATGGCGATGCTTCTGGTGACAAAGATCTTCGGCCCAAACGTCTGGGGCTGGTTGGCTGATCGCACGGGTCGCCCTCTGCTTATTCTTAGAGTGGGGGCTGGCACTACCTTAGCCATCTTTTCTCTCGTGTATAACGTCGAAGGTTTTTGGGAGATGGCGCTGGTGATGATCGGATACAGCTTTTTCTGGAACGCTGTCCTACCCCAGTTAGAAGCGCTGGCTCTGACGGAGCTTGAGGGTGATATGCAC
>JAYPBG010000155.1:970-3252 GCA_038124075.1 Gammaproteobacteria bacterium | reverse complement strand
TATTCGGTTGTTCGCCTTTGGGGGTCCGTCGGTTTTATTGTCATGGTACTGCTCACCGGTCTTTATATTGACCTTGAGAGTGTTATGGCGCTGCCCCTTATTGTCATTGTGACCATGGTCGCACTCCTCGTCAGTAGCCTGCTCTTAAAAGAGCCTTCGAAAGAGGCGGACGACTGTATTGACGACTGCATTGATGGTGTTGATAAGATCGAGGGCGCCGATGCCCTCAATGCTCCCAATAAAAGAGGAGAAGCCGGTAACAGCGACACACGGCTGTTCGGCCTATTCAATCGTGACATTGCCACCGTGCTCTTGATCACTTTTTTGATGCAAGTTTCCCATGGACCTTACTACACATTTTATACCCTCTATCTTGAGCGTTACCACTTCTCACCATCGCTGATTGGGTGGTTATGGACCTTGGGTGTGATTGCGGAAATCATCTTCTTTGTGATGATCCCAAAGTGGAAGGGTGAGCTGTTGGCGTACACCTTGTTAATCGCAAGTCTCCTGTTGGCCTCCTTTCGTTGGGCCGTAATTGGGTTGTTCCCTGATCAGAGTGTTGTGATTATTGCGATGCAACTGTTGCATGCCGCGTCGTACGGTGCCTTTCATTTGGCAATCATTGCATACATTCATACACTCTTTAAAGCGAAACATCGCAGTCAAGGTCAGGCTTTCTACAGCAGTGTAGGTTATGGGTTGGGTGGGGCATTGGGTGCCTATGCCTCTGGGCTGATTTGGAAATACAGCTCTCCAGAAGCGACGTTTGTATGGGCGGCGCTCTTCAGTCTGCTCGGTGCTTTAGTGGCCTGGCGATGTTTAAAGGAGGGAGCCTGCTCGGCGCTCAAAGTATAAAGTATATAGTCTATGTAAAAGGGTGACTGTGTAGAATCGCTGAAGATGACTGCAGGCTACTGAGTATAGCTGTAGTAATTAAAAAGCGATCAATTTTGATAAGAAATAATCATATTATAATGTGATAGGAGATTCACAATGAATGTACGAAAAATACTTTCCGCACTGGTAATTTCAGTATCCTTACTTACATTGTCAGGGTGCATATGCTTTAGTTTTGATGATGGCCTTCAATTTGGCGACTCGTGTGATGCAGAAGAGGCTGCAGGGGACGCTCAAGAGTAACGCTATCATTGATTAAAGATTAAAAGAGAAAGGTTGAGCACACCCTGGTATAGGTTGTGTCAGCCTTCCCCCGTGCCTTCCTCTTCGCTCCCCCAATTGTACATTTCTGTCGCGTTCAATCTACGCGACCGTGCCGCCTTGGTCATAGTCGGGATGATTTTTCTGCGTAAACTCAGTCGTGGCTTTCACTGTTCCGCTCTCTACTTTATAGAGGTTCACGCGCGTATTACCCCATTTTAATGAGCGCTTTTTCTCACCCACAATATATTCAATCTTTTCAGGCGTATATTGGGCCCGGGTGACTTGACCTCGGAAGATCATTTTGGGAATCTCCCGAGGTACTCGAACGGTTGATTCCTCTTTGAAATCCTTATAACATTTGATGAATCGCTTGTAACGCCCCGTCACTTCAAGGGTGCCTTCACCTTCTTTCATTTTGAAGAGTCCGCCTGGTTGAGTACATTTGAATGTGAGCTTGGCAGGGTTAAAATCATATTGACCTATCTCTAAGACGCCACAATGCTCCCAATCCAGGGCCATCTCTTCATGCTCAAAATGGAAGGCCTGATGCTCTTTTGTATAGGACTGTCCAGCCGTAAGAGTCTTAAATTCATTCAAAAAGAACTGGGTTACTGGGTCATCTTTAGCTATTAGCTTTGGTAGATCAATTTTTATAGCGACATCCTTTAGTTGTTTTCTCTTGCTACCACTCAGTGAACGAAATACGGCGACATTATCTTCAACGAATCGTCGATTCAGTTGACCCGCCTGCACCCTCGCTCTTATCTCTTGAATACAGTTCTTTTTATCTGTCTTAATAGAGGTCATTAAGATCCGCGGAATGCTGGCTGCTCTTGGGCAGTCTCGCAGCGTCAGTTCATGCTCAGCTTCACCATACATAGGTGTTGCCTGATAAATGGCCGTATAATTTTCAGTGTTGGCGCTATGTGCAGTGGGTTGATTTGACCTTGTGAAGGCGTGAGTTGAAGATATACCTTGGGAAGAATAACTATTTGAAGCTTGAAACATAATTTAATATACCGAGTTATGGGAGGTGGAAAGTTAATCGAATCATAGCACTGTTTTGATTTTTTGTATAGCTTATAGCCACTTGACAAGTACTGTACCGTTGTTGCCTT
>JAYPBG010000155.1:0-960 GCA_038124075.1 Gammaproteobacteria bacterium | reverse complement strand
ATGTATACGCTCAGCCGCTTGGGCTCGTCGTGCGCTTAGGTACATAACTTGTCAAGCAGCTATACCTTCCCTTAATTCAGATTTGATGTCACTAATGGTTAAAAGACCAATTATCAAATAAAGCGGCGGTATTTTCGGTTAGCTGTAACTAAGACTAAGGTTGTGCCTCTAAGTGCGTATAATCCATGCAGACCTGATGCCAGCATTCGTAATAGAGTTTCTGGAACATAGGGTCGGGGACTCGGGCAAAAAAGCCATGATGCTGGTCATGTGTGCTGAATGAACCTTGGTACTGTTTTTTCTTGAGCTTGTTGAAAAAATCACTATTAATCCTATCATCTGAAAGTTTAAGTTTATCTGAATGCAAGTAGTTGATGCCTTCATGAATGATCAAATCAGCACTGTGAAGAACCTCGGCGACTGAGTGACCGCCATCAGCGCACAATGTGGCCCAAAGGCCTGCAATGAAAAGCATGCACTCATCACCTGTTAAATAGGGTATTCGAGATGAGGGCTTATCCTTTGCCTTACTTTCTAAGAAGTGTTGATTAAATAGGTGTTGATTGGTTCTTCCTGATATTCCAGAACCTAAAGTGATATCGCGTAATGCGCAAGCTTTTGAAAAGTCACTTGTCGTGTAGTTTTCTATAGGTCGTGACCAGTCGGCGCGTAAAGAGTGTCGATCATAGTTATAGTGGTTTAATCCAAAATCAATGCCGCCTTTGTTGGTAGGTTGGCAGTTATTCAATACAATACGACCGCCTCGAGCCACATCAATGATATTGTTGTAGGTATTAACATGGATAGATTTAAGTTTATCATTGTATTGAATCCAAGAGTATTTTTTTTCAAAAAAACAATGAAAATCATAAAAAAGCCCTAAATTATTACAGCTTAGAAGTTCACATTTTTTCCACTCTTCCCCTTCCTTTCGAGTCATGTTCTTTTGGTACTCTGGAT
>JAYPBG010000154.1:4728-8329 GCA_038124075.1 Gammaproteobacteria bacterium | reverse complement strand
ATCGAAAGCTGAGCGCTTAGAGGGACTTTCATTTTCCTTCCTACACAAATGGAATTTTTTAACCCCCATTATGGGCCGCCAGAATCGAGACATCATCATCTCACTGATTCTCTCGATAGCCATTTTATCAACACTGCTCGGCTATTGGCTGCTCTTGAAACGTCAAAAAAAACGAAAACGTCTTTTTGCACCTATTCCCTCCCTCTCTCAAATAAAGTAGAGCATAGAGGACAAGTAGAGCATAGGGGGCAAGTAGAACATAGAGGACATGATTAGCTCACAACACTCTGCGGTAACAAGACGCATCTTCACACTCAACGCGGACTGTTTTCACCTTTGGCAATGATTTATCGACCGGCATTTCAGCCCGCCAAGTCAAGGAAAAACAGTCTGCTTCGGTATCGATCAACAGCGTCTCTAAATTAAACGCCGCTTGGTGATGCTGGTTATCCAGATCAATGCGTACGCTGGGGCTCAGTTGAGGCAGGGTCAGTGCTAACGGCCCCTCTCTGCGCAGATTGATCAACTCTAAGGTCTCGCCCCCCTGTAGAAAGCCCGGGTAGATCAGCTTAGGATGTGCAACGTTGAAAAAGCGTGCATCAAAATCAGCGGGTAGATAGGGTGCTCGCGTCTGCTGCCACACCTCATCATAAGTGCCTACATAGCTGAGTCGAGGCTGCCATGCGGCGGCAACGGCCCCAAAACCGACCGGTTGCGGCCGATCGTCCATCGATGCAATCAGCTGGTTCGGATCCTCTAAATTGGGCAGCGGCAACCCCTCAGCGTCGGTACGCAGTTGGCCGGCGGTAAACCCCACACCCAGCGGGTTCTGTTCACAAGCCACCACCTCTTCAGTCACTTCACCGGATGCGATATGCGTCTGAAAAAACCGGCTGTTACCTAAGAGTCGCCCCGCACCTCGCTCAAACAGAGAGTCGGACGCCGCTTGAGTCGTCACCGTCTGCACACCACCGTAGGCACGTTCAAACCGCAAGGGCATCGATACAAAGGGCTTAGGTGCCGAAGGTCTACCCCGCTCCCAAACACGATCACCAAACACACGCACCCGCTGTTCAACCCTCCCCACAGCCAACCGAACATCCAGCTCCGATACCGGCGCTCCATCCGGTGCACACGCCTGGCCGATAAGAATGACATCGCTGTTCAACTTCGACGGGTGCACCTCAGATGCGTATTTTACACTGCTTTCGTTAGGCTCCGCCCAATACTCATCCGTCAGCTGAATAGGCCGCTGTTCGTCCAGCAATCTCGGCTCCATCTCTAAACTGAATGTGGCTTTCACAACCACAAACAGAGTCTCAATACCCTCAACATTCGGGAAGGTATTGATCGCTGCCTCAAGGCCACTCATATTCTCTAGCTGTAACATAAACGGTCCGACCCTATACCTATAACTGCTCATGCGACAAGAGCGACACCTTCAGCGCCTCAATCTCTTCCAATACCGAAGACGCCGAAGAGGCTTCTAAGAGAGCCTGTTGATCGATAAGAGAGTCCATTAACCGTTGAACGGAGTCGCCCCGTTGAGTCAAAACGCTCCATCGGCAAGCATCCCGCATCGCCGTTCGCATCGCCTGTCGATTCTCATCCGTCAGCGCATCGAAATAGCGCTGCAGCAGCCATGCCCCATCAGGAACCGATTCATGACGCTCAATCAACGCCAAGTAGTGGTGCACCAGTACAAACCACTCAGCAGGCTCTGAAAAATGCTCCCACGCCTGCAAAACGAGGCGCCAACCTGTTTGGCCTAATAATGTGAGCCCATCCAGATGAGCCGCCAAGCGCTCGTCCAACTCGGCCAGATCATCAGGGAGGTGGTGAGGGTCTGATACCCGCTGTGTTCGCCGCTGCCAAAGAAAAGCCGCCTCTTCACTAAATTGGCTATGAATCAACTCAAAAGGGTCTTCGAAGTCCACAGAGTTTTCAGGGTTTAAAGGTGAAACGGTTGCAACCGGCGATGGGTTCATAAATACGGCCTCTGTTTAGCTTTTTTCAGCACTGCATCGATCAATTGATCTGTACAGAACCCCCTTTAATCCGATGAGTGCCTTTGGCGTGGGTAGAGATATACTCGCCACGGAGCAAAATTTTACCCGTCTGCGTCAAAGTAATACTCGCTTTACCGCACTTGATCTCAACACGGTCTTTGGCTTGAATCACCTCAAACGCCGCCATGGATCCCGGATCACCCGTGGGCTCTGAGAGCGCTTTGTCCGTTTTACCGGTTTTGTCCGCTATAACATCACCGGCACGGCCCTCATCCGGTCGCCATAAAAGCCCCATCACAATGGGCCTGCTGAGATCACCCTCAACAAACGCCAAGACGACATTACGCCCCAGCATATCGGGCTGAATCGGTATGGTGCTCATCGCTTTGTGCGTATGCATCACACCGTTCAGGTGAAAGCTGACTTCAGCGGCCTGATCTGCTGATTTAGACGGCGTAACCCCCTGAATATAACCAACAATTACTTCCCCCCGCCTCAGTGCAGGATTAATCACTTGTTCACTCACGCTCATAGTATCATCCACATACTCACCTTCTATATCTACTAAGCCGGTTATTCTACCTCGATCTTCTCAGAAACGCGCATAAAATATGATGCGATACGTCACGCCGATTTGGTGAATAATCACAATACCCATGATTAAAATTCACAACCCCAACCATTTAAACCAAAGATCATTTTATGTAATATCAGCTTACCCATAGGGATTTACAGATAGAACCGCACAAATAGAACCAGACCAATAGGACCAGGCACATTAGGTATGCATCAGCCCATCAAAGATAAACAGGCGCAACCGCTCTATCTCAACCCCTTGATCAGCGGCATGATCACCTCCGTAGGATTCGGCGCTGAGCATATCGCCGCTGCAGTACGCGCCGGAATCAGCAATATTCGAGACTCAGAGATCGTCAACCGAGATCATCAACCGATGCGGTTGTCTCAAGTGCCAAAGGCTGCACTCAAAAAGATGGCTCTATCAGGTCACCCGTTCACCGATCGCCAAGCCAATATGCTCCACCTGATCAATACAGCACTGAGTCAGCTGTTTGAGCGCTTACCTGAACAAAATATGCCCCCCTTACCCATATTCCTCGCCGCCCCCGAACCTCTCTTCAATCATGATGACCCCGTTGATGAACCATTCTTATCGAGACTCTTTGATGAATATAAAACGCGGATCGACCCTACAACGAGTAAAGTGTTCTCATCTGGCCGTGCCGCAGGGCTCATTGCACTGCACGAAGCGATGGACTGTATGCAGGCGCATGCGTTGGACCATTTAATTTTGGCCGGCGTCGACAGTTATGACCAAGCGCTGCTAACCTCGCTGGATGCAGACGGTCGAGTCATGGCTGACAACGTAAAAGAGGGTTTTCATCCCGGTGAAGCGGCCGCAGCCCTGCTCTTGAGCAGAAGACCAGACGAGTCAAACGAGCGCGCTGTTCACATTCATCGGCCCGGCCTTGCCGACGAGGAGGGTCACCGATACAGTCAAGCGCCCTATCGAGGTGACGGCCTCTCTACGGCTGTCCGCCAAGCCTTTGAACAAGCACCGATACAGAATACCC
>JAYPBG010000154.1:2046-4718 GCA_038124075.1 Gammaproteobacteria bacterium | reverse complement strand
CTCATATGGTGCGCCTCTGAAACAGCCGCCCGATCGGCTGCGAGCATGAGCATGAGTATGAATATGAATAATGGAGACGCAGAAGATGCCCACTAAAACCAGCGTCAATGGCAGAACCGTCGTACATAAGAGCAGCGGTGGAATCTCGACATCTTTTCCTGATGTATGCAAAACACCAACACCCGGTGGACCGGTACCCATCCCCTACCCCAACATCTCAATGTCCACCGACACATCAAAAGGGAGCAAGAGCGTAACCGTAGAGGGCAACCCGATCATGCTCAAAGACTCCCAATTCTCGACCAGCACGGGGGATGAAGCCGGTACGGCAGGCGGTGGGGTCATCTCAGGAAAAATAAAGGGAAAAGCGGCCTTTAGTAACTACTCTTTTGATGTAAAAGTGGAAGGTAAAAATGTGCCTCGGGCTTTTGACCCTATGAAACACAACATGGGCTCACCCAATAATACACACTCACCCAGCTGCATACAGTCACTCAATCCAGGAGGAGGCGCTGGGTCGGGTGGTAGCTCCGGTGGTGATGACGGTGGCTCTGATGATGACCTGAGTCGACCCCAAAACAACTCTGAAAACAACTCCGACAATCAGAACAGCACGGATGCCCAAGCAATCAGCTCAAGCGGTCAGCCCGCACAAAAAACAAAAGATACCGAAACACAAGGCTGCCCGATATCAGTAACCAGCGGAGAAGAGCTGCTGGAGCAGCAGGACTTCACCATGAAAGGCCCTATTCCACTGCCTTGGCTGAGAACCTATCGCAGCAGCAATGATCGCGAGCGCGGTTCTGGTGTGGGCTGGACGCACCCTTTATCGGAGTACCTCTGCATCACGGATGACGCCATTATCTATTATGACTCCGAGGGGCGCCAAGTACCCTTTCCTCTGTTTGGTGATCTAAAGCTCTGTGAGAACCGATCTGAGCGTTTACACATCAGAAAAAACAGCGATAACTGCATCACCTTATCCGCCTCAAACAACCCCTTTACCTTAAAAAAGCAGTTTACCAAAGACCTTGCAACAGGCCATTTTCGACTCGATGGTTGGAGCGACCTATCGGGCAATCGATGGCAGTGTCACTATGAACAGGGTCGTCTCATACGCTTTGAAAACAGTTGGGGCAGCGGCATTAAGCTCAACTACTCATCGAAAATCGGCGAGACCTCATGCAGCCAAGGCCCTTATGCGCAGCAACTCCTGATCTCTATCACACCCTATCGTTACGACGAGGAGGAGATACGATCAGAACTCGACCCTCTCGTACACTACCTTTATGATGATCAGCATGACCTTATCGAAGTCATCGATGCCAATGGTCATCCGCAACATTACGCTTATAACAATCACATTCTTATCAAGCGTACATTAAAGTCTGGTTTTAGTTATCACTTTGAGTGGGATCGATATGACCGCGATGCTCGCTGCCTGAGGAACTGGGGTGACCGGATCAACGGCCATCGAACCTATAATTACACATTTGAGTGGTTCCCTAACGACAAGAAAACCCGTATTACCGATACGCGCGGCGGCGTTATGGCGTACCTCTACAACGATCGCGGCCAAGTGACACACACGGTCGATGCGGAAGGTGGCGAGCGGGTTAAAGCATTTGATGATCTAGGCCAGCTTGTAGAAGAGACCGACCCCGCAGGCAACGCAGAACGTTTTGAATACGATGAAAAAGGGCGTGTTATAGCCTACACCGACGCCTGTGGCGCGAGACGTCAGATCGAATACGATCCACAAGGACGCATCTTCCGAGTGTCCGATCCTGAGGGGCATGCGTGGCAGACCTTTTACAATGAAGCCGGCTTAGTCTCTGCACGCGTTAGTCCATTGGGCGAAAAGAGCGAGTATACGTATCACTCAAATGGTCTGCTATCGGCCTTTATCGATGCCGCTGGCAATCAGACCCAATTGAACTGGGGGCCGACAGCTCAACTCACCGAAGCAATTGATCACCGTGGATCAGTGACACGCTACTACCACACACCGATGGGCGATCTGGATCGAGTGTTATACCCAGATGGCAACGTTGTTCAATACCGCTACGATCGTATGGGTCAATTGATCGAAGCAACAGAGCCTGATGGCAACAAGCGTCACTATCAATACAATGAGATGGGTGAGTTAACGCGCTACACCGATCCTGCGGGCCAAACCACCCAATATGAGTATGAAGGGCTCAGCCAGCCCATCAAACGCATCGACCCAAAAGGTGGAACACTTCAATACCTCTACGATGGCGAACGTAACCTCGTTGCTTTCATCAATGAACATGGCCATGCCCATCGCTTCACATACGATTTAAATGAGAACCTAATAGAAGAGATCGGCCTCGATGGTCGCAGTCAGGTCTATGAATACAATCCGGCGGGGCATTTAACTCAGTACAGAGAGTACCCCCGTTTCGATTATGAAGCGAGAGAGCTGGAACCGACAACGGTGATCGATTTTAAGCGCGATAATATGGGCCGTTTATTGGAGCAGAGTGGCGATGACGGTTTAGTAAACCAATATCAATATAACTCGAACGGGCAATTGATCGGCGCAAAAAATGCGTTTCGCGACATTGTATTTGAATATGACCCACTCGGACAGTTAATCACCGACCAGCAAGATGATCACATCATACGGCATCACTACGATTCAATAG
>JAYPBG010000154.1:0-2011 GCA_038124075.1 Gammaproteobacteria bacterium | reverse complement strand
CTGACGGTAAGCGACTTCAGTTTGACTATGATACGGACCGATCCTCTATCAGAGTCGATGGCGAACTGCTCTCCCTGTCAGAGTACGATCAGATAGGGCGCGAAATTAAGCGCTACCAAGGCAAAACCGTCGATGTCAATGAGTACGATAAGATGGGGCGTTTGAAGCAGCATAAAGTCTATGCAGCGGAAAACAAGGGCGATTCGATTATTGTTCAGCGGGACTATCGATATGATCAACGAACAGGTCACTTGCTTCAAATCGATGACTTAAAGCGTGGCTCAACGCATTATCAATACGATGCGGTTGAGCAGTTAACCTCAGTTGAAGGATTGCATCCAGAGAAATTTGTCTATGACCCAGCGGGCAACTTGTTGGAGGCCTCGGGTGAGCCATGTGAGGTGGTTGATAACCGCCTATTGATGCAAGGCGATCGCAAATTTGAGTACGATTTACGAGGAAACCTGTCACTAGAGAGACGAGGCAAAGGTGGACAAATAAAAACCCATTATCACTATAACGCTTTAAACCAGCTGGTCGAGGTGGTTAAGCAGCGTGGTGCAGAGACACGTGGCACATATCAGTATCAGTACGATCCCTTTGGACGACGTGTCGCCAAGCAGGATGAGTTTGGGACGACCCATTTTCTATGGAATGGCGACCAACTACTGAGTGAAGACCGGGCGCATATTCATAAAGTCTATGTGTATGATCCAGGTACCTTTAAGCCATTAGCGCTGTTGCAGGATGATCAAATCTATTACTTCAAACTGGATCATCTGGGCACACCGCAAGAGATGGTGGACAAGGAAGGCGAACTGGTTTGGTCAGTTAAATATAAGGCGTTTGGACAGACACTGCTAAAATATGTAGAAAAAGTAAACTGCCCTTTTCGTTTCCAGGGGCAGTATTATGATGAAGAGACGGGGTTGCATTACAATAGGCACAGGTATTATGATCCTAGTGTCGCCCGGTTTATCTCTCAGGATCCTATTGGGTTGTTGGGAGGCGTTAATCTTTATCGGTATGTGCCTAATCCGATTGGGTGGGTGGATCCGTTGGGGTTGACTGCTAAGAATGATGATTGCGATACTGCAGTAGTTGCAAAGGCAACAGACCTTCCTGTAGTTAAGCCTGGAACCCCAGAGTGGAAAAATGCTGTCGATAGCATGAGTGGATTGGGTAAGGGGAAGTTAAATGTAAGAACTGAAACTGCTGCTGATGCTCAAGCCTTGCTTAAAGAAAGTCGAGGTAATATGAACCGCTATAAAAACTATACCAATGATAGCTACAAGAAAGGTTATGAAACTCACAATGCCCAAAACCCAAGAGAGCTTGGAGCGGGCAATGATTTACAGCACTTGAAATGGAAGGACGGTAAATCAGGCGGTCACGTTTATTATGATAAACCGAATTAGGAATAAACCATGTGTGAGGAATTAACTTGTGTTCAGGATACCGGCTATGGCGAATACTTCGAAAATGCAGGAAAAAATACCGTTTATCTACTTGATGACAGTATGGCTGAAAGTGCTTGGAATCATGAGATTCATGGTGGTACCTATTCATACTTTGACTTGCCGGATGACTGTTGGATCATCGCGAACGAATCAGTGCCAATTGGTCGGTGGATGGAAGCATACAACAATGATGACAATCCTGTGGTTGAAAAATTACTTCGTACAGCGGTTGATTGGTCGGACGACATATTCATCAAGTTTTTTGCTAAGAAGAAAAGTGTATTTAGGGTCAGGTGGAAAGACTTTCTTCACTATTGGGACGAATTCATTGCGGTTGAAGATGATTGCCCAATTGTTATCCCTGAAAACGGATCAGGTAACGAGGCTATATTATTCAGGCCTATAGGAGACATTGTAAAAATAGGCTGAATTAAATGTTGCAAACAAAGCAGACGACGTCATTAAAGAGACCTTGACGGCTAACAAGAAGAACATCACTAGTGCTATATCCTTAAAATAATACCGTAATGCCTACTTGCCATACACCCTAA
>JAYPBG010000153.1:0-8336 GCA_038124075.1 Gammaproteobacteria bacterium | reverse complement strand
GCCTTCTTTTTGCCCGGTGAAGCTGAGCATCGTCGCAGTGGGGATGATTCGGGTCGCAGCGTCGATTGGTACGAGAGCAGTGAGGTGCATCAGGATCTGCTGTCGCTGCCGGCGGCTAAAGGTCGTATGACCGTCTCTGTTTATAATTTTCGTGACCAAACGGGTCAATACCTTCCTCAACCCGCCAACGCCTTCTCAACGGCGGTGCCTCAGGGTACCCTGCCGATGCTGGTCAGTACCTTACGAAAAACCGGATGGTTTGAGCTGGTGGAGCGCGAAGGGCTGCAGAACTTGTTGACGGAACGAAAAATTCTTCGGGCTCGAAAAGATGAGCGAGGTGATAAAAATCCGATCAAAGCACTGTCGGCGGCTAATGTGATCATCGAAGGGGGCATACTGGCCTATGATACTAATATTCGTACCGGCGGAGGGGGGGCTAAATATGTCGGTATTGGCTCGGGGGGGCAGTATCGAGAGGATCAGGTGACCATTGGCTTGCGCATTGTGGATGTGAATTCAGGGAGGATTTTCAACAGTGTCTCGGTCACTAAAAAGCTACTCTCCACCCAGATATCCAGTAATGTGTTTCGCTTTATCCGTTATAAGAAATTACTGGAAGTGGAGGGCGGTTATACAGAGACGGATCCTGCTCAGGTGGTGGTGATGGATGCGATTGAGGCGGCCGTGGTAAAATTGATTATTTCGGGCATTATTCAGAATCATTGGGCTTTAAAGTTTGATGTTGATGAAAATCATCCGCTTATGGAGAAGTACTCTGACCCTATACAGTATGCAACGTGGAAACAGAAACGCTTTGAACGGCGTTTCAGTGAAAGAAATAATAAAAACAGTAAAAATAATATAAGTAATAAAGGTAATATAAGTCATATAAAAAATAAAAACAGTAAAAACAGTAAAAAAATAGGAGAAGGTGAAGAAGGGCGCAGTGTAAATGGAAAGAATGGAAGTGGAAGTGGAAGTGGAAGTGGAAAGAGTGGAAAAGGGGATAGGGGGGCTGTCATGTTGCCTAAGGTGCCTCCTAAAAAAGCGGCGCAGGGTGCGCAGAAGAGGAAGGGAGGCTCTGCTAAGGTTATTTCTGCTCGGGTCGTTGAAGAGGGGCCGATGAGTATTCTGGAGAGTGCGGCGTTGAATGTGAAGATGAAGAAGGGGGTCGAAGCGGATCTTGCGAAGGAGGTGACGCAGTCGATCACTAAAAATCGTGCCCGTGCCCATACGCTGATGCCGCAGCGTAATATTGGAAATTATTACACGATACAGCTCTATGCTGGAAAAACAGACAGAGCGCTGAATCGGTTTTTAGATGAGTACCCCAGCCTTTCCGGGGATGTTTGGCAGGTGCGTGAGCAGTTTATGGGGCAGTATTGGTATATGGTGGTGTATGGCAAGTATCAGAATAAGGCTCGGGCTCAACACGCTTTGGAGGCGCTGCCTCTGCATGTGAAAGACCTCTCTCCTTGGATTCGGCTCTACTCTCAGAAGGGGGCATCGAACTAGTTTTTTCGGTGTTTGATTTGAGTGGATAGGCTGGATAGGTGTGCTGGATAGATGTGCGGTATAAAATAATTAAAATTCTGAATAATATTTCTATTTTATCTATACTCTTTAAAAAGAAATAAATAAAGAAATAAACCGATTGATTTTTTGAGTTTAGAACAGGGGTGCCCTTATGTTTTTAGTAAGACTTCTCTATGCCAGTAAAGCAAGTGCCGATTTTAATTTCAGTCAGATTGATAGCATATTGGAAAGTGCTGTAAAAAATAACATTAAAAATGAGATTACCGGGATGCTTTCAATCAATCATAAGTTCTTCTTGCAATGCCTTGAAGGGGAGCGTTCAAAAGTAAATCAAACCTTCCAGAAAATTGCAGTTGACAGTAGGCACACCGATGTCACCATACTCCATTATGACTCTATCGACACAAGGGAGTTTTCTGATTGGTCGATGGGGTTCTCTTCCCAAAAGGGGGCCCATCAAGGGATCAATTTAAAGCACTCTGTGAGCAGTATATTTAATCCTTTTGAAATGAGCGGTGCGAGCTGTTATGCGCTGCTGCTTGAACTCTCGAAAGCGATCAGCTCAGAATAGGCATTCTGAATAGGCATTAAGCTGAGATGTCTTAGGCTGACATATAGAGCAAACGCGCTAGCTGGTACCGGGTGTGCTCAGACCAGGGGATGCTGCCTATCCTGCTGTCACAGGCGGCTGAGCCCGATGAGATCCAAGGGTAGCTATTAAGAGAGTGGTCTGAGGCCACTTGAATCCCCTCATCTTCACTTAACACTGCGATTTGAGCTTTGCCTGCACCGTCATATAGGTGATGATGACGATGCTCTTTCATGAAATAGGGCCTTTCCAGATCATAAAGCGCTTTAGGCACCATTTTGGAGATGGGGTCATCCTGACTGTATATAATATGCAACCGATCTTCAAGCGTTTCCTGAATCACTTCTGTCGCTGACTGAGAGCCGATGGCTAAAGGGGGGGCGAAGGCTTTAACCTGTATTGGGTTTGAAAGGTTGCTCTGTAACAGCAGTGTTGCGATATACTGCGCTTGTACAGCGCCTTGTGAGTGCCCAATGATCTCCAGAGGCAGGTCGGAGGGGTGTGTGGCTAAGCGTGTTGTGATTTGAGCAACCGTATCGGGCACGGATTGGTACCAGGGTTTTAAAACTGCGCCATTGAATGCGTGCTCTATGGGGTGGCTCAGCTGCACTAAATAACGAGGGTAACGGGCTGTCTTTAAGGCTAATATCGCTTTTTTTTCAGACACAAATAGGTTTGCAAGCGTTAAGTCGTGATGCTCCATATCGGTTGTCATAACCTCTTTCTGAATGGTACCTGGGTGATCATAGAGGTAAAGCAGTGAGGTTAAGTAGTCGGCGGCTTTATTGGGCGCAGGCTCTTGTTCAATCGACTTCATATAGGTTGCCAGTTGGCCCAGTTGGTCGAGCTGCTGCTCAGAGGCGAGGTATTTTGGAAACATGAGCTTAGAGAGCTGGTCTAAACGCACTTTTGAGCACTCTGGAAATAAGGGGGGTTCGTCTGTTTCCTGTTTTTTCTCTCTCTCTGCGCTATCTGCTAGATAGACATCCCTCATAGAGCTGCCCCAGGTCGTCACTCGGCGAAGCGGTGTGGGCGATACCTGTTTAGATTCTGTGCTGATGTTAAAAGCGCCGTAAGCGCTAAAGTCTGGGCATGAGCGAATAAACGCAGGAAGTGATGAGCGAAGACGATTAGAGTGGATCATGGGGCGGGCTTTTAAAAATAGGTTATGGTAGATTGAAGAGAGTGTCGCAAGTTTACCATAAGTGCTGTTATGAATCGTACTGTTTTTTTAGGTGGGATGATCGGGTGACCTTTGGTACTTTTTAAGCACCTCTTCCACGTCGTCAGGCATGATAGGTTTGCTTAAGAAATCGCTCATACCAGCGTCTAAGCACTTCTCTCGATCCCCTTGAAGGGCATTTGCCGTTAAGGCAACAATGGGCAAGGTATCAAAGCCCAGCTTTCGGATCTGTCCTGTTGCTTCAAACCCATCCATGACGGGCATGTTGCAGTCCATTAAGAGCAGTTCATACGTTTTCTCTTGAACCATCTTGACCCCTTCAGCGCCGTTATTGGCCAGGTCGACGGTGCACCCAAAATCTTCTAGAATTTCAGTGATGATAAATTGATTTGTTGCCATGTCTTCGACAACTAAAATCTCTTTTGGGTATAGGGTGGTATCGAATGAGTTGTTGTCAGACTCCCTATTAAGGTTCGTGACCTCTTCATCTGAGGGTAGCTTGATAGGCGTTGTAAACCAGAAGTGACTGCCTTTGCCGAGCGCGCTTTCAAATCCGGTTGTTCCACCCATGGCTTCTGTTAAGTATTTACAGATGCTTAACCCTAAACCGGTGCCCGATGATTTGGATACTTTGCGCCCTTCTGAGATCTGTTCGAAGGATTGGAATACTTTATCATGATGCTCTTTTGCGATGCCGATCCCCGTGTCAGACACCGTAAATTTGATATGATCATCATCTTTTTCTGCTCGGATACAGATTTCACCCTCTTTCGTAAATTTAATGGCATTACCGATTAAGTTGGTGAGAATCTGATTCACTCTAACCTCATCACCAATAATATGATCGGGTAGGTCGGATGCTATCTCTAATGCATACTTTAACCCCTTCTCTGTCACGAGGGGTTGCAGAAGAGCCGCTTGCTCTTCAATTGAATTTTTTAAATGAAAGGTTTCATTAATGATCTCAAAATGACCTGATTCAATTTTAGAGAAGTCAAGTATGTCATTGATAATCTGAAGTAACGATTTTCCTGAGCTGCTTATGATGTTTAGGTACTTTTTCTGTTTGTCATTCAGGTGTGTCTGCTCGAGTATTTTTGCGGTGCCAATGATCCCATTCATTGGGGTGCGTATCTCATGGCTCATATTGGCAAGGAAAGCTGATTTTGCTTGACTGGCTTCAATGGCTTCTTCTTTTGCTCTCTTGATCTCTAACTCATTTTTCTTACGTTCTGTGATGTCTCTAAGTACTGCGGTGAAGAGTATTTCCCCTTCGAGTTCGATTTTGGTGACGCAAATTTCAATCGGGATGGTGCGGCCATCTTTGCAGCACGCCTCTACCTCTCGACCGGTGCCGACAATGATCGACTCGTTGGTCTCTAGGTAGTTGTTGAGGTAGCCATTATGTTTGATGGCGTGCTCATTGGGGACCAGTAACGAGATGTTTTGACCGATCACTTCGTCTTGATCGTACCCAAATATTTTTTGGCAGGAGCTGTTGAAGACCTCGATAATGCCTTGACTGTTTATGGTGATCAGGCCATCGCCTGCGTTATCTAGGATGGCGGTTAAACGTTTTTTTAGCTGGTGAGTATTTTTTTCCGTTTGTAGGGCCTCTTTATTGGCATGATGGAGTCGGATGATCAGTTTGTGGCCAAAATAAGCGATTGTGATAAGCATTGAGGTGAACATCGCAAGGAGAAAAATCCCATTGGGCACTACTGTTTTTACCTCTGATGATTGGTTTTCTGATCGCTGTTTCAGGTTGTCCGCTAGGTGATCTATTTTGGAGGGTGTATTGTCCGCTGTGCTGGGAACATATGGCTCGCCTATGCTTATGAGCAGTATGGTGCTTAAGAGAATGGTGGCTATGTTAATGGCAATTAAAGCATAAAATAGGTAGCGGACCTGCTGGGAAGGGTCGTTGGACGTGCGTGGCTTTGGGTGCTCATTGAATAATGGTGGCATGATCACTCTTATGCGTTCTTATGCGTTAATGCTAATGCAATATTATTTGTCTTATTAGGTTGTTATAGGTTCTATTCTAGCAGAAAATAGAGAGGGCAGTGTTGTGTATATGAAGGCTCTTGCTTCTTATATTTCTTTCTATATTTTGCTTTTTGCTTTTTGCTTTTTGCTTTTTTTGCTTTAGTGTGATGGAGCCTGCTGGGTGTTGTCGGCTCCATCTATTTAAGGTGTTGGCTCAGACATTGAACCTGAAGTGGATGATGTCACCATCGGCGACAATGTACTCTTTGCCTTCAAGTCGCCATTTGCCAGCCTCTTTTGCACCCGCTTCTCCTTTGCATTGGATAAAATCATCGTAGCCCACGGTTTCGGCGCGTATAAACCCTTTTTGGAAGTCGGTGTGAATAACGCCTGCTGCTTCGGGGGCGGTGGCGCCGACTTTGACGGTCCATGCACGGACCTCTTTCTCACCGGCTGTGAAATAGGTCTGTAGACCGAGCAGGCTGTATCCCGCGCGAATCACGCGGTTAAGGCCCGGTTCATCCATCCCTAAGTCTGATAGGAATTCGTCGCGCTCTTCGTCGTCCAGTTCGGCAATTTCAGCTTCAATTTTTGCGCAGATGGGCACAACTTGAGCGCCTTCAGTTTTAGCGAGTGCTTCGACTTTTTCCAGTAAAGCGTTGTTTTCAAAGCCCTCCTCTTCGACCTTGGCGATGTACATGGTCGGTTTTATCGTAAGAAGGCACAGGGGCTTTATCAAGATGCGCTCTTCATCGGTCAGTGGGCAGCTGCGCACGGGTTGTGTCTCATTGAGGTGGGCGAGCAGCTTTTCAAGCACCGCTTTAAAGGCGATGGCTTGCTTATCACCTGATTTTGCCTGTTTGTTGGTCTTTGCTAAATTTTTCTCGATGCTCTCCAGATCGGCTAAGGCGAGCTCGGTATTGATCACCTCTATGTCGGAGAGCGGGTCGACTTGGCCAGCGACGTGCACAATGTTCTCATCATCGAAGCATCGCACGACGTGAGCAATGGCGTCAGTTTCACGTATGTTAGCGAGAAATTGGTTGCCAAGCCCTTCGCCTTTAGAGGCACCCGCGACAAGGCCTGCAATGTCGACAAACTCCATGGTGGTGGGTATGCACTTTTGCGGCTTAACGAGTGCAGCAATGGCATCTTGTCGTGGATCGGGAACAGGCACGACGCCGGTATTGGGCTCTATGGTGCAAAATGGAAAGTTGGCGGCTTCAATGCCGGCTTTGGTCAGTGCGTTGAATAGAGTTGATTTTCCCACGTTGGGTAGCCCAACAATTCCACATTTTATGGCCATGCCTTTATGCTCCTAATAATAAAATAACAACTGACTGATTAAATGAGTGAGTGGGTATCAGTGAGTTGAGTAGTGAGTAACGGTTGTGTCCTGTTTGTTAACGCGTGTTGGCGTTAAATCGGTGCAGTTCGTTCATAACGCTCTGTTGTTCGCCCGCTGTAATGGCGGGTAAGTGCCTTAATGCTTCGTCGAGTGTGGCATCGATGAGCGAGCGGTCTGACTGTGAGGGTTTACCCAGGACATAGCCCGTGACGCGCTTGCTGTCACCTGGGTGCCCAATGCCAATGCGTAGGCGTTGGAAATTTTTTTGATTGCCCAGTGATTGGATGATGTCACGAAGCCCATTGTGGCCACCATGACCTCCGCCACTTTTTAGGCGTATGGTGCCAGGATGGATGTCCAGTTCATCGTGTGCAACCAGGATGGATTCTGGAGGAATTTTATAGAAGTGTGCGAGCGCCGCTACGGCAAGGCCGCTGCGATTCATAAAGGTGGTGGGGTTGAGCAGGTGAACCGTTTGCCCGTCGATTTGGGCGCGCCCAACAAGGCCATGAAATTTTTTATCAACCGCAAGGGTGCAGTGATGGTCGCGTGCGATTGACTCAATAAACCAAAAGCCGGCATTGTGCCGAGTATCGACGTACTCGGCACCGGGATTGCCTAAACCAACAATAAGTGAGATTTTTTGAGTCAATCTGGGTCTAGCCTATTCGCCGCTTTCACTGGCTTCTTCAGTGGTCTCGTCATCATCGCTGCCACCTTTAGGGGCTTGGACGTTGGCGACGGTTAAGTCGTGATCGTGCGCATCGCCGTGCGAGATCTCAACCAGCTGTACACCTTCAGGCGTGGTGAGGTCAGTGAGGTGAATGCTCTCGCCCACTTTGATCGCCTGCATATCGACTTCGATATACTCTGGCAGATTCTGGGGTAAGCAGCTCACTTCAACATCAGATATTTGGTGCGAGATCAGACCGCCACCGTTTTTAACGCCGTCGCACTTATCTTCGTTGATGAAGTGGAGTGGAACGCGCATGGTGATTTTCTGAGATTCGTCGATTCGCTGGAAGTCAGCGTGCATGGGGTAGCCTTTGGCTGGGTGGCGCTGTAGATCTTTAAGAACCACTTTAACTTCTTTGCCATCCATTTTTAAGGTGAGGATGTGAGAGTAGAAGGCTTCTTGCTGCAGCTGTTTGACCAGCTCTTTCAGCGGGGTTGCAATGGATAGAGGGGCTCGATCACCACCATAGATGATGCCAGGCACTTTGCTTTCGAGTCGACGTAGGCGGCGGCTCGCACCTTTCCCTAAGTCTTTTCGTTCTTCAACGTTTAATACAAAATCTTCAGCCATCGTTATATGCTCCTTTAGCTGCGGGAAGAGATGGGCTTAGGCCTCTTTGCGACCAAGATACCGTTTGCCCGTTTAAGCCTAGAGCAGCCGCTGTCGTAAGCTGGGCTGCCTAAGCAGGTTGTAAGCCGGTTCGGTTTAGCTCAATGATTCAACCGGACGGTCGAACATTGCGCTCAGAGACTCTTCGTTGTTGATTCGACGAACAGCTTCTGCTAACAGTGTAGCCAAACTCAGCGGACGTATTTTAGAGCACTTTTCAGCGTCTGGCGAGAGGGGAATGCTGTCTGTGACCGCTAATATGTCCAGATCGGACTCGGTGATGGTCTTCACGGCTGCACCGGAGAGCACGGCGTGGGTGCAGTAAGCGACGACTTTTGTGGCACCT
>JAYPBG010000152.1:5596-8390 GCA_038124075.1 Gammaproteobacteria bacterium | reverse complement strand
AATCATGATGGCCAGTCTGAGTGATTACGGTTCGGGTAAGACATCTAGCCAAACTAAAAAAAGCTTCAAAGAAGAGACAAAAGGCTATCTTGATTATCTTACTGAAGAACTGAAAAATTTAAAGAGCATCCTGAATATATCAGATGATAGCGATATACAGCTAGACAAAGCCAATCCCATTCAATTTGCCATCGCTATACGTTACCTTCTGCTCTCTGCTGAAAAGCGCTCGATTGAAGAGAATGAAAGTCCGGATGCCTATGTTGATCAGATGAAACGGCTGTTTGAGGATGTTTTCGCCTATATTGAGGATCAAATGGCGCCTGAGGGCAGTAATCCTAAATCTTCGGAGAAAGCTGAAAAACGTACCAGTAAGAAAGAGAACAAGGAAAAGAGCAAGGAGGCGGAAAAGGCAGAAACCGTTGATCCCTCCAATTATAAGCAGTCTACTGAAGAGGTATGCTCCGGAGACGATCAATCTTCGGAGGAGTACAAGGATAAATATGACGCTCTAAAAAAAGAACATGAGGCCTTAATGAACAAGCTCAAAGTCGCGACTCAGGCCAGTTCTGGTATTGAGAGTGGTCAGGGTGCATCAAGCTCACACAATGAGAACCAGAGCAGTATCAATCAAGCGCATGCTGAAAGAACCAAAGAGATGGGCAGTGCGCTGGATAAGATGAAAAAGAAATTATTAAGCAGTCAACAAGAGAAGGAAGATATATCCATGCAATTAGAAAGATTAAATGGTGAACATGAGAATCTAATTAAAGAATTTGATGAACATAAAAAGAGCTCAGAAAAAGTGATTAATGACTTAACAAAGAAGTTAATCGATAAGTAGTGGGGTTTTGTCGGGTTCTGGGCGTATGCCACAGATAGCAAAAAGGGGGCCTGCGCCCCCTTTGGTTATAGGTTGAATGTCGGTGAGTTGTGACGGAACCCTCTGAAGCCCTAGCTTTCAGAACGTGCATCAGGGCCGCCAATATAGAGATAATTTTCGGTGCTGAGATCGGTTTATCGGAGAGCAAATTTGCTGCAGATTCGCCTTCGGCAATAATTCCTAGGAATGCCGTCTGATCTGCAGGGCTCAGCAATTTAAACTTTGATATTTCCTCATCTGAACCTGAATCGACGAGCATTGCGGCGACAACTAAAGCCTCATAGGTTGTAAGCGTTTCAATGCTTAAACCCATGTTTGTCAGCTCAGCACCGAAATACTTACTTGGTTTTTGTTTCTCGGGGCCCCTAAGTGAGGGTGGTGACTCCTTGAGTTGATACCCTTTTCATGCGATGAAGCATAATCTCCCCAGCCACGTGCATCAAGCAGTTTGCGCACAAAGCCTTGCAGTTCGGGTGAGCTGTAAACTCCGCCGTGTGTATAGGGTAATGCAGTTAAGGTGGCTATGCCTAATACGCTTTTTGCCGTACCGTATATGGTATTGGCAAGAGTTGTGGTAAAGGAGCCACGCTTGTAGATAAGTATGAGAACAGTCATGTTGAAATTGATGCACCTGATCCGATTCAGGCCATTTTATTTAGAATGGAACAGGACGGGTTGGAAAATAAAGATATGGTGGAATACTTTGGATCGAGAAGTAAAGTCAGTGAAGTGCTTAATTATAAACGCGGTTTGAGCATTAATATGATTCGCCGCTTACATGAAGGGTTAGGAATCAGTTCGCAGGTGTTGATTCAGGTGTATGATTTGGATAATGAGGTGGCGTGACCTCATTATCTTAATAATCCGTTAAAATGCTATTTAATGGATTTTGCAAGCGCCCAACATGCCTCTCTAAGATCAAGAGATCAAGCTCATCATCTCTTCTACGGATATCTTACCTGAAAAGTCATTACCCTCCAGTAAATTGGTTGCAAGATCCCGTTTATGATCATGCAAATAAACAATTTTCTCTTCAATTGTATTCGAGGTCACCATACGGTATATCGTTACTGGGCGCTTTTGTCCCATACGGTGAGCTCTATCTGACGCCTGATCTTCTACAGCGGGGTTCCACCAAGGATCCATATGAATCACATAGTCGGCTGCGGTTAGGTTCAATCCTACACCACCGGCTTTTAGGCTGATAAGGAAGATATCCCCCTGCCCTGACTGGAAAGCATCGACGGATTGCTTTCGTTTCTTTTCGGTGGTCTGGCCATCCAAGTACTGATAAGGAATATTTTTCTTGTCCAAGAGTTGGCGAATGATTTTTAAATGATCTACAAACTGACTAAAAATAAGCGCTTTATGTTTGTTTTCCAAAAGTTCGTCTAAAATGCAACTCAAAGCTTCTAATTTGCTGCTTTTGATATTTGAATCTGGCAATACCATGCTGCTGTTACAACAGGCTCTTCTCAGTTTCATGATTTCCGTCAGTACGAGGAATCTTTTTTTGGCTTCCGGTGCCTCTGAGCCCTCTATACGTTTGACGGCTTTCTGTCTTAACGCCTCATAAAAGACGACCTCTTCTTTAGATAGCTCTACATTAACCAAAATATTAGTTCGAGGTGGCAGCTCTTTTAAGACATGATTTTTATGTCTTCTTAAAATAAAGGGTTGCGTCAATTTTTTAAGGTGCTCTTTTGCTGTGCCATCATTTTTATTCTCAATAGGGTGAGCGAATCGATTATTGAATCGCTCTATAGATCCAAGTAATCCTGGGTTTATGAAACGAAACAGGCTCCATAGTTCGCCCAGGTGGTTTTCAATGGGCGTACCCGTCAGGGCAATTTTGAAGTCTCCACTCAGTTCCATAGCAGCTTTTGTACGCTTTGCATGAGGGTTTTTTAT
>JAYPBG010000152.1:3339-5586 GCA_038124075.1 Gammaproteobacteria bacterium | reverse complement strand
AGTGTGCCCCAGTGCACTGATTTGAGAGAGTCTATATGTGTTTGCAATAACCCATAACTACAGATCACTAGATCAAATTTTGAAACGTGAGTGACGCGGGATCGATCACTGAGCTGTGAGAATAGCGTGGGATTCAGTGTCGGTGTGAATCGTTGCACCTCTTCCAACCAATTCATACAAACGGAGGTTGGCGCTAGAACCAATGTCGGGCCTTGAGGTGCGCGAGCCAAAATAATCGTGAGTGCCTGAAGCGTTTTTCCGAGTCCCATGTCATCAGCTAAACACGCTCCTGCGCCCCAGTGGGACAGCCTGGACATCCACTCAAACCCTTGAACCTGATAGTCTCGAAGATCGGCTTGAAGGGTGGAAGGTATATCAAACGTTAACTGATTTGCTTCATTGAAGCGGTTGAGTATGGCCTCCCACTGTTCGCATGAGTTAATCTCCATTCCATCCGTGATCTCTTCAAGTGCCTGGCTAGCCAGCAGGTGGAACTTCCCATTTTCTGTATAGGTTTTCAGTTTATCGAGCTTATCTCTAAGCTCTTGAGTCAGTGCAATAAATGAATCATTGTCCAACCGTATAAAACGCCCAGGTGTCTCATTGAGTAGAACCAACAGCTTTTCCATCTCGAAGACGTTGTCCTGATCTACAGATAAGGCGCCAGAAAGTTCAAACCAGTCGTGCTTGCTGCGTACAGACAATGACATGTCTTCTTTTTTCACTTCACCTGTAATTGTTACCTTTCTACCTTCAGGCCAATGAACATCTACGCGATCATTGAAACTATTCAAGTACAATAATAGCTCGAGAGCGATCTCCAAATCGGGCACAAACCACTCAAATGGGTTACCCTCTATCACAACCTTATTCCTGTGTTCTATGGGAAACCCGTTCATTAGATCATCGGTCGATTGGTGCTCTTTCTCCAGGTTCCGGGTGGTTTGTAGTCTTTTGCTATCGACTTCGGTAAATACTGTCTTACCCCCTTGGCCGGGGTTAAATAATGGCCCATTTGGAGCAAACGGTTGAACATACCAGTGAATATAAAAACCATCTTGTAACTGCTGAATATGGATTTGAAGCCGTTGATTCGATTCAACCGACTCTGCCACGCTATCATGCCCTCCTATGTCTGAGTGCACAGTCAACAGGGGTGCGATGGCCGAAATACTTTCCAGCACGCGCTCTTTGGCATCACCCGGTACACTCAACCCATCTTCACCTAGTAAGCTGGCTATTTTAAGATGCTGATCACTGAATTGCGTAATCTTAATTCGGTGTGTATGCTCTTGCTGAATCAGTATCTGGCTTTGTCCACGTAGAATATCAGCCTCGGAAGGTGCTATGTGTATGCACACTTTTTGATTCTTTTGTGAAACATGCAGTTCAGGTTTCCCGCTAATAATTTCCACGGGTTTTAGGAGATCGTTTTCCCAAAAAATAGCGGGGTGCCCAATTGCTTTCATCAATGCTGACTCTGATGTAAGTGAAAATTCTTCATCAGGATAGCCGTAGTATCGATTAACAACGTGTTGCTCTGTAAGGTATTTATAGTCCTCTTGTTGTGTGTATAGTTTTTTCAAAGAGACCGCACGGCCTTTGGACCACACACCTTTCTTGGACATTTTTTGCTCTCTTGGTTCAAGTCGAAAGTTGGTCCAGTCTTTATTATGGTGAAGGCGCCAAACCATTCTAACATCATAGCTCTTTGGCCCTGATTGATTGGATATATTTTTTAGAGCCTCTAGTGTACGTACCCAAGGCTCTATTGGGGTATAAATAGAGAACACCGGGGTGAATTTATGTGCTTGGGCTTGAACAACGATCTCTTTAATTTTTTTATCTTCGATTAAATTGTCTAGTAATAACGCTGACTCGAATGCAAACCAGTAGTAGCCATTTAAAAAATATTGTAAACAATATCTCTTTAGTCTATATTGCGATTTTATACTATTCTTTTCACCAAGCCAATAACGGCCCAATGATAGAAATAGCAAGAATAATGGAAATTCTTTGAATTGATCCTCGTGATCAGTTAGTGCCTCTGCTTGGTCAATGCTCATGCCTTTAAATACCTGAGAGACCTCTCCCATCATATACATAGGAGGTGCGCATTGATCCATGTAAAAACTATCAGTTGAGGATGCTGTTTTCAACTGCTTCTCTAGAAGCGCTATATTTTTTGAACTTCTTGATGCCAATAGGGAAATAAAGAAAAATATACCTACCATGCCCGGCAGATAA
>JAYPBG010000152.1:2824-3329 GCA_038124075.1 Gammaproteobacteria bacterium | reverse complement strand
TAAATATTATTCTTTGTGTTTTTATTGGTGGTTTTTTTTAATGTTTTTCCTAATATATATATTGCAAGATCGTATTCTCCATTCAAATTTAACCACCATCCTTCTGAGCCAATGGAACCAAAAAATCTTTCTTGATCGAGCGCTTCCCTTGCCTTTGATAGCTGCAATCGCAACATTCTTTGTTCAAACAGGACGTTGATTTGATAAGGTACTACATATTTTTTATTGGCACTTAATGCCTCGAAATGATTATACAGATCTTTTGTGAAAAGAAATCTGTTATCTTTTCTTAGCGCCAGTATCATCAGTGAGATAATTTGAATTTCAGGGTGAAGTGCTTCGAGCGATTCTTTTTTGACAGGTTCACCCACCGTTTCAATAAGTGCTTTGGCAATGCTTGGGTTTATAATGAAGCGATCACTGCCATCGAGCCATAACAGTTTTTTTAGGTATTTCGTTTCACCTGTGTAATCGCCATTTCCCCTGAGGTAATCAAGAGTATCCG
>JAYPBG010000152.1:1911-2814 GCA_038124075.1 Gammaproteobacteria bacterium | reverse complement strand
TTTCACCTGTGTAATCCGCGTGACGTAGATCACGTTGTGTGAACTGAAGCCCAGCTTTGTAATCATTTTGGGCGCTATAGCGTTGGGCCCCATAACGAATAACATCCTGGTGGGAGGTCGGAGGGATAACCTTTTCAACGGCTACTGCTATTTTATGGTACAGATTGTTCTGCTTCAATGCGGGAGAACAAAGGTCAAGAACCATAGGGTGCGGCCTAATAAGCCTACCGTCGCTAATAATAATTCTTTTTCTAATTAGTTTCTCTCTCAACGGTTTTGCTACTATAGCGGCCAGAGATTTTCCGGATTCGGTTTCCCACGCTAACTCTTTCACCACCTGCTGAATGGCCGTTTGGGTTGTTTCGACATAGGCCACAGAGATAATTTCAACAATACGTCGCTCATCTTTGTCTAGACCAGAGTATGCCTCCACTAACTTTTTATGCTCTTTTGATTTTCTGTCCACTTGATTCTCAGTTACAGTTGCTTCTTCCATTAATCACGTCCGTATATCTATAAAAATGTCTGTCATCATGTCTTAAATGTATAACGCCTTTCGAGGATTTCGTCATGTTAATCTCTAGCGCTTTATTCCACAAATAGCGGCCGTTACCTGCATATTGGAAGAGGGTTTGATCAATCTTAGGGTCAATTATTAACCGAAATTTAAAAGCCTGATGTATCAACATAGAGGCCATTATACTGTTATTCCATCCAGCTTCAAGCTCTGTTTTGACAAAAAATTTGAAATCGACAGGCTCTATGGCAACCAATTGGTGAAACCAATCTTTAGTGCTGAGGATCCCCGCCCTGAATGACGGAGTTTTGCGCTGCAGTTTTTATATTGTTTTGATAAAACTATACCGGGGGTATTCATGCACCCATCATGCATCACCCTGTTAG
>JAYPBG010000152.1:0-1901 GCA_038124075.1 Gammaproteobacteria bacterium | reverse complement strand
CCAGGATTCACATGGGAATGGGAGTGAAGAGATGACGTGCTCAGAGCAATGTACCACTGGGGAGTGTGCGCTTGACCCATCAGAGAAGCGATCCAAGAAAAAGGCAGAAAAAAGAGCCGATAAAATTGTCATTCGCGGTGCTCGACAGAACAATTTAAAGAACATTGATATTGACCTACCCACCCATGAACTGATCGTCGTGACCGGTGTCAGTGGCTCTGGCAAATCAACTTTTGCGTTCGACACCGTCTATGCTGAAGGGCAACGCCGCTACGTTGAAACGTTTTCAGCCTATGCTCGCCAATTTTTGGATCGCATGGATAAGCCGAGTGCCGACCGCATTGAGGGTATCCCGCCTGCCATCGCCATCGAACAGTCGAACCCGGTGCGCACCTCACGCTCAACCGTCGGCACAATGACTGAAATCAATGATTATATCAAGCTACTTTTTGCACGGCTCTCCGAACTTTACTGTCATCAGTGTGAGCAGCCCGTTAAGACCGACTCATCCCAAACAATCATTGAAACACTCTATCAAGATCTCCCTACCAATCAGAAAATTATGGTCTGTGTGCCCATTACCATTCCCGATAATTTCAGTCGAGATGAGGTGGTACAGCTACTCAATCAGCAAGGCTATACAAGGATTCACTCCGAAACCAAACAAAAACTCGAAGTGGTACAAGACCGACTGGTGATTAAAAAAAGTAATCGTTCACGCCTCTTTGAAGCGCTCGAGTCAGCCCTGCTGCATGGTAAAGGCCATGTCGTCATCTACTCTTTGAATGATGAGAAAATGCCAGGTGAGGCGATGAAATTTTCCAATAAGCGCCATTGCGCGTCCTGCAACATTGACTATGGTGACCCCAGTCCGAGCCTTTTCTCATTTAATTCACCTGTAGGTGCCTGTGAAGCGTGCAGAGGCTTTGGCCGACTCATCGGCGTCGATTATGGGCTGGTGATACCGGACGAGTCGAAATCGCTGGTAGAAGGGGCCATAAAACCGTTCCAAACGGCCAGTAACCTCGATATTCAAAAGGCGCTGATTCGACAAGCGAAGCGGCGCAAGATTCCGATCAATACCCCTTGGAATCAATTAACACATGAACATCAACGTTGGGTCATTGAGGGTGAAGGCCGCTGGTCGGACGGTGTCTGGTTTGGCATTGGCGGTTTTTTCCGTTGGCTTGAATCAAAATCCTACAAAATGCATGTACGCGTGCTGCTCTCCAAATACCGATCCTACACAACTTGCACCGAATGCAATGGGGCACGATTAAAACCCGAAGCACTTTGGTGGCATCTGATCAGTGAACGGGACTCCGATGCTCAGCGGCTCAGCATTCATCAAGTTATGCAGCTGCCCTTGGTCGATTGCCTCGAGTTTTTCAATGCGCTACACACACCCGAGGCCCTCGATGAGGCGGCACAACTGCTGCTTTTCGAAGTGCGATCACGACTCGGTTACCTGCTCGATGTCGGGCTTGGTTATCTGACGCTGGATCGCCAATCGCGCACATTAAGCGGCGGCGAGGTTCAACGTATCAATCTAACCACCGCGCTCGGCACTTCACTCGTCAATACACTGTTCGTACTGGACGAACCTTCGATTGGCTTACACGCTCGTGACATTGATCGTCTCATCGGCGTCCTACACCAATTGCGCGATGCAGGCAATACTCTGCTGGTGGTCGAACACGATCCACAACTCATATTGGCCGCCGATCGTATCATCGATATGGGCCCAGGACCGGGGCGCGATGGTGGGGAGATTCAATTTTATGGCACAATTAAAGCGATGATGCGCAGTCGTAAATCTTTGACCGCTGACTATTTATCCGGTCGAAAGCGGCTCTTCTCCGCTTCTGTGAGGTAAAAAAGATGCAAAGACCCCTCTAACC
>JAYPBG010000151.1:0-8404 GCA_038124075.1 Gammaproteobacteria bacterium | reverse complement strand
GGTTCCGACAGGCCCTATAGAGGCCTGGCACACGCCACCCTTTGAGCCCACGGTGATTGACGGCATGCTGTACGGTCGAGGTGCCGCCGATATGAAAGGGAGCTTAGCGGCGATGGTCGTCGCCTGCGAGCAGTTCATCCAGAAAAACCCAAACCCAAACGGTCGGATCGCTTTCTTAATCACCAGTGATGAAGAGGGGCCCGCACACGACGGGACCGTTAAAGTGGTCGAGTACTTACAAAAACAGCAAGAGCGTGTTGAGTGGTGCATTGTTGGAGAGCCCTCCAGTACTGAGACATTAGGCGATGTCATTAAAAACGGCCGCCGAGGCTCTCTGCATGGGACCCTCACCCTTCATGGTCAACAAGGCCATATCGCCTATCCACATTTAGCCAAAAACCCCATTCATTTAGCCCTCCCCCCACTGGCTGAGCTGACTGCGCAGTGCTGGGACCAAGGCAATGAATACTTTCCGCCCACCACCATGCAGATCTCAAACATCAACAGCGGGACAGGCGCAACCAATGTGATACCCGGTGATATCGAAGTCGTTTTTAATTTTCGCTTCTCCACCGCCGTTACAAAAGAGGGTCTGATCGAGAGAACAGAAGCCATTCTCAATCGGTACGACATTGACTACACACTTAACTGGTCTCTGAGCGGATACCCTTTTCTAACCCCAAAAGGTGATCTTGTGGATGCGGTCAGCGCCAGCGTTTCTGATATTATGCACCTCACGCCAGAGCTCTCGACATCAGGCGGCACCTCAGATGGGCGCTTTATTGCTCGTATGGGTACACAGGTGGTAGAGCTTGGGCCTTGCAATGCAACCATTCACCAAGTCAACGAACACGTGGCGTGCCAATCGCTTATTGATCTCACAAAGATATACAAGAGGGTCTTAGAGCGAGTGTTCTAATCAGCGCACCCATATTCACGCTCACGCTTATGATCACACAATGTATAACCACTTAACAGAAGAACCCACTGGAGTTAAATCATGATTGATTCTCAAACAGATCGACACCTAGGCTCTACATTATCCCTATATTTACTCTTAGGTTTGATGATATGCATCACCCTGCTGAGCCTCTCAGGGTGCCAAAGCGAAAGTGATGATGAGAGCAAAACAGCCGAATTTCACACCCTGCGCGGCAACAGCTATTTTGCCCAAGGTGACTACGGTGCCGGCATCATTGAAGCCCGAAACGCCCTGGCAAAAGATCCACAATACCCCGCCGCCGTTGCACTGCTTGGCAATATTTTTCTAGAAGCCGGCGATGCACGACTGGCCATCGAGCAGTACGAAATGGCTGTAGCGCTTGACCCCACGCATACCGAATACGCAATGAAACTGGCTGAGTCATTGATCGAAGGCAAACAGTTTAATACCGCGCTGCTAAATTTAAGCGAGCTCAAAGAAGAGAACCCAGACGTCACGCAAAAACCGACCTATTTTATGCTCAAAGGCTACGCCCTGCTGAGCACCGATCGCACCATTGAAGCAAAACAAGCTTTTAACCATGCCCTTCAGCTTGAGGCCAACCACGCCCGCACACTCATCGGCTTGGCTCAAGCGAGCTACAAGGAGGGCAACATTGCAAAAACAGAAGCCTTCACCCAACAAGCTGAGATTGCCCACCCACAAGATGTGCATGTACTGCTTTGGGGTGCTCAATTCTCAATGGCTGAAGAGAACTACCTAAACGCTGAAAAATATTTAACACGTGCCCTTTTGCAAATGAGCAATCACGACATCATGACCTCAAAGAAATATTACGCATTAAATGGCATGATTCGCACCCTGATTGCCCAAGGTAAAACCGTCGATGCACTCCAGTATTCAGAGATTCTAGAAAACTCTCCTCAAGGTAAGCTGTTAGCGGACTACAAGAGCGCCTTCAGTGCCATGCAACGAGGCGAAACCGATGAAGCAGAAGCGACATTCGACAGCATCCTCAGCCGCCTTCCTGGAAACCCAGCCGCAGAGACCGCCATGGGCGTCATTAAGTACAGCCAAGGCGATCTCGCCTCTGCCGAAAACCATCTACTGGCTGCCGTTCAAAATAACGATGCCCTGAGCCGAGCGCACAAACTCTTAGCGCTGACCCAGCTGCGCCTCGACAAGCCCAACGACGTCATCAAACTGGTGGGCACAGCGTTAAAGAAAAACCCAAAAGATCCAGAGCTGCTCTCACTCATGGGCATCAGCTACCTTAAAATGAACGACGCCATCGAAGCGCGTAACTACCTCAACCAAGCCCTTAAGTTTGACCCGAAACACGCCTCAAGCCGCCTAGCACTGGCCAATATTTATGAGCAAGAGCAGCAGCATAAGAGAGCCATTAAGATCTACAGAGCTGTCATCGACGATTTTCCCACCTTAAGCATCGCTTACAAAAGCCTCCTGAACGCCTATGCGGCCACCTCCACTCGAGAGGCCGCGCTGAAACAGTTCACTCAAGCAACAAAGGCCTATCAAAAGCACCCAACACCTCACCTGCTGACCGCCATTGCTCACTTAGACCTTCAACAGTATGACAACGCCTTAGACGTTGCTAAAAAGGCAAATAAACAGTTTCCTGACAATCAGCAGGTGAAAGGTGTATTGGGTGTCGTGCACTTTGCCCAAGGACGAGCCCTGCTTAAAAACGGCCAGTTTGACGCCGCCCGTCAGGCTCTAAAGCGATCAAAAACCTATGCCCCCAATAACCTCACGCTCAGTGTGCTGCAAATTGAGACCGAACTGCGCGATAACCAACTTGTAGAAGGGCTTAAGCTTGCGCTTGCTTTACAGCAGAGCCACCCAGATGACTCGGCCGGTTTTAATGCCGCAGGGAATATTTTACAAAAACTGGGAAAACACAAAGAGTCACTCTCTGCTTATGAGCGCGCCTGGACACTCAAACAAAGTGCCCAACTGGGTCTTCAGCTTTTCGAACTTAAACGCAGCACAGGTATAGACAACGAAGAGAGCATTAAACACATCGAAAACTGGTATATCAACAATCCAGAACACCCTCCCGCACAGATGGCAGCAGCCATGGCGTGGCAAACGTTGGGCCTGAATGATAAAGCGATCATTGCCTACGAAAAACTGATTACTGAGCAGCCAAAAAACGCCCTGGTCCTCAATAATCTCGCCTGGCTACGCTTTCTCAAAGGAGAGCTCACCCAAGCCAGCCAGTTGGCCAAACGTGCCTATCAAGCAGCACCGGAGAACCCCTCCATCATCGATTCGTACGGCTGGATTCTGTTAAAGCGGAATCAAATTGAGGACTCTCTTCAATTGCTGCGCAAAGCCCATACACTGGCCCCTAATCAGATCGAGATTATGCAGCATCTGGCCGAGGCACTTACGTTGAGCAACAGGCACGAAGAAGCGAAACAGCTTCAAAGAGAGATCAACAAACTGAAAGCAGCCCGCGGATCATAAAAAATGCATGATGACTGACATTGTTCACCAACCTCTTTTTTACTACGCAGCCTCGATAAGCTCCTATATCGGCTTTTTCAGTTATACACTGGCTGCCATACTGTACGCCGGCACGGCCCTCGCTCTACGTTTTGGTTGGTGGGGCCTGCCAAAAAACAGTTTGCTTTGGCTCGCATGCCTTATCACCAGTCTATGGAGCAGCAGTATATTGCTGCTCTCATACCATCCTCAGCCCACCACCCTTTTCTTAGTACAGCTCCTAGAGCTCGCGAGAGACGGCAGCTGGCTGATCACCTTAGCCCGTATTATTGGCTTCTCACACTTAAATCATAAAAAACGTCATAATGACGACAACCAAAGACAGAATCGCTTGATGTGGAGCGCACTGATGGTTGCGCTGCTTCTGTTGGCCATCACACTCACGCAACCTTTTCTACCGCCGCACTCCCCACTGCTCAAGCTTGATCAATTTATGATGCTCTTAGGTCTGACAGCACTGAGCATTTTTGGGATTGTTTTCTCTGAACAGATCCTGCGTAACACCTTCGGCCACGAACGCTGGAGTGTCAAATTTTTCTGTTATGCACTTTCAGCACTCTTTATCTATGATTTTTTAATGTACTCACACGCCCTCCTGTTTAAGTCGATTCCATCAGAATTATGGCAAGCACGCGGCGTTGTGAACGCACTGCTGATCCCTTTTCTTCTGATCGGCGCCTCTCGAAACTCAGCACGTCCTCGCGCGCTCTCCATGTCTCGACGCTTTGTTTTCAGAACCGGTGCCCTGATCGCCACCAGCCTCTACCTGATCGGCATCGGCACCATCGGACACTACATAAAGCAGATGAGCGGGCATTGGGGAGCACTGCTTCAGACACTGTTTATCGTATCTTCATTTATTCTGCTGATTCTGTTGCTCTTCTCGGACAGCATCCGTGCCTATTTCAATATTTGGCTGAGCCAACACTTCTTTCGCTACCGCTACGACTACCGACAAGAGTGGATGCGTTTCAACAATATTCTGACAGAGATCGATTCCGAGCACTCTGTTGCAAGCAGAGCGCTCACCGCCGTCACTCATATTGTGGAGAGCACCGGTGGTATTATTTGGTACCGTGACCACGACCGCCATAGCGGGCCTGAAACAGAGAAGACTACACCGTCTATTTCAAAGATCCACGCTCATGCCATCGGCAGTACACACAACTTCGAACACCCTTTCCCTGATGCTTTAATTCACTTCTGGCAAAACCGATCCGATGCGCTGCAACCGAGCATCACCGATAAGCGTCAGCACCAACCACGCCGAGAGTGGGTCATTAACCTCGACGAATACCATGACACCCCATCCGCATACCCTGACCTTGAGCTACCTGAATGGCTCACATCACACCCCACGTTATGGTTGATTATCCCTCTTTTTTTGCATGACAGGCTCGTAGGCGCCATTGGACTGCTGCGGCCACGCGCACCGCTTGCACTGAACTGGGAAAACTATGACCTACTCAAAATCGCCGCAAGCCAAGTGTGCAGCCACCTGGCTCAAGAGCAAGCGACACAAGCCCTCTCAAAAGCGAAACAGTTTGAAGCGGTCAACCAAGCGACCGCTTTTCTTATCCACGACATCAAAACCATGATTGCACAACTCTCTTTAATGGTAAAAAACGCCGAACGCCATAAAGACAACCCTGCTTTTATCGAAGACATGATCAGCACAACCGACCATACCGTTGGAAAAATGACGCATATGCTTGAGCAACTGCGCCGTGGTCACAAAGAGGAGCAAAAACAAGGAAAAAGAAAGGGACAGGAAAAAGAAGAACATTGCGCTCTACTCCCCACATTAACGCGCGTGATTGCCCATCACACCCAAAGCACCCCTATACCGACATTAGCCACACCCCAACAGATCGACGAGACACTGCACATTGCAATGAGTGCAAATACCTTAACATCTGCACTGAATCACCTGATTCAAAATGCCAAAGAGTCAACACCACCCGACGGCGAGATCACCCTCACCGCTGAGCACCTTAACGACTCTGAATACATCACATTAACACTCACCGATAGCGGGTGCGGTATGTCACCTGACTTTATACGCAACCGACTCTTCTCCCCCTTTGAGTCCACCAAAGGGTTAACCGGCATGGGTCTTGGCGCTTACCAAAGCCGAGCCTATATTCGAGACAGCGGGGGCGACCTCTCAGTCGAGAGCAAAGTCAATCACGGCACCACATTTACAGTGACACTGCCGATCTTCAACATCCACGTTAACACGTAAAGGAGTAGAAAAGTGACTCATCAAAAACGTACGCTGCTGATTGTAGAAGATGACCCTGGCTTACAGAGCCAAATGCGCTGGTGCTTTGATAAAGAGATTAATGTCTTAACGGCCGATAACATCGAAAGCGCAATCGCCCACCTTCGCCGTTCAGAGCCTCAAGTGATGACGCTTGACCTCGGCCTCCCACCCGATCCTGGCGGCTCTGCGGTTGGGTTTCAACTGTTGGAGCAAGTACTCACTCTGGCCCCCCGCACCAAAGTCATCGTCATTACCGGTCGTGAGGAGCGTGTCCATGCGATCAATGCGATTGGCCAAGGCGCTTATGACTACTATCAAAAACCGATTGACGGCAATCTTCTAGGATTTGTGGTCAATCGCGCTTTTAAAATGCATGCGCTTGAAGAGGAGAACCTAAACGTCAAAGCTCGCCTTCGAACACCACTCGATGGCATTACCGCTGCCAGTGAAGCGATGCTGAAAGTGTGCAAGACCGTTGAAAAAGTGGGCCCAACCGATCTCACCACATTGATCATCGGTGAGACAGGGACGGGTAAAGAGCTCCTCGCACGCGCACTGCACGACCAGAGCCCCCGCCGTGACGCAGGCTTCCATGCGATAAACTGTGCAGCCATCCCTGAAAACCTTTTGGAAAGTGAGCTGTTTGGGTACGAAAAAGGGGCCTTTACCGGAGCCTCCCATAGAAAAAAAGGTAAAATCGAGTTAGCCAATGGTGGCACCCTTTTTCTTGACGAGATGGGCGACATGCCGCTCTCTCTACAGTCAAAGATGTTACGTTTTTTACAAGAGCGCGTTATTGAGCGGGTAGGCGGGCACCAGAGCCTACCGGTGGATGTGCGGGTTGTCTGTGCCACGCATCGCGACTTACAAAAGATGATTGCACAAGCGCAATTCAGAGAGGACTTATACTACCGCATCAGTGAAATCACACTCAATGTCCCTCCGCTGCGTGACCGGGAGGGAGATGCAATGCTATTGGCCAATACATTACTCGAACACTATTCAGAACAGCACAATCGTAAACTGCTCGGCTTTACTCCAGAAGCGATCGCTGCTATTGAAGCTTACCGCTGGCCTGGCAATGTCCGCGAAATGGTCAACAAAATTAAACGCGCAACCGTTATGGCCGAGGCCAACCGTGTAACAGAAGAGGACCTAGAGCTTCAGATCAACGCAGAACACGAGGTTCAACCACTCAACCTACGTGAAGTGCGCGAGCGCGCTGAGAAACAAGCACTCATGCGCGCATTGACCAACAGTGACAACAATGTCGCACAGGCTGCTCGCCTTCTTGGCATTACGCGCCCAACACTTTACAACTTATTGAATAAGTTTAACTTAGAGACACAGGATTAAGGCTCCATGGATGGATGAGTCAGTGTGTCCAAATATCTTCCTTACAACTGCGCCGTTCTTGCTCTCGACTATAGCTGCTTGACAAGTACTGTACCGTTGTTGCCTTCCTCGCCCAACCGCATCACGTATTATCTATACGCTCAGCGGCTTGGGCTCGTCGTGCGCCTAGGTACATTACTTGTCAAGCAGCTATAGCGCGTTGTCATTACTTTTCCGCGATCTTGGCTTGCCATGAGTTTCTCAAGCAAGTTAGCCACCGTTTTGTTTATGTCCTCCGATCCATTATCACTATGGAACCCTTTGATTGTGTATGGAAACCCGCCCCTCGTTCAGACTCATTTCATATTGGACAAGACTCACTATTGGCAATCAGCCTCATAAGTGTTAATGTATTTCACATGCCAATTTCGTTTATGTTTTACACCCTTTGAGACACTTTTCCTGACCACCCTAACAAGTAACAATTAGAAGACTAACAGGCAGAACAGTTATTAGGTAGATACGATGAATAACGCTATTACTAGACCAACAGGCACTCCCGGAATCCTTTTAAAAAATAAAAATGGCCAAGCAGAAACAAGTCAATCTGAAAAAGGAGCACATGAAAATAAAGTGCGCTTTCAGGGCAGCGTTACTCACCTTATTGGGAACAACCACACTTTCTCACGCACTCGATACACTACAACTTCACAACCGCTATCAGCGCCACCCACAGCCAATAGAGTTAACCCAGAAAAATTTATCCCTTTACGAGATGAACTGGCGAACCTAAAGAAAACACTCCAAATATTTAAAAATCCACAAAACCACAACGATAACGATAACGATAACGATAACGATAACGATAACGATAACGATAACGTCATCAAAGAAATGCTAGAAATTTTTATAAATGAAAGCCGTGCATTTAAAAAAATCGCGGACACCCCTCCGGAGAGAATCGAACTCTACGCCGATAGCAATCGCGACACAGCAAACAGGTACTTTAAGCTCTTAGTCTCAAGGCTCTCTCCGCACCTCAACTTAAGCAGCGCGTCTACCACCCAAGATAAAAATAAATTTTTAGACAGATATATTAATAAAGCTTGGATTCAACTCGTAAGTGCAACAATTCATACAGCTAGCGTAGAAGGCTAAATGCCTGTAAGGTAAAGTCTTTTCCCTGGCAGGAGAATTGACTTATGAGACAGTACGGGCACTTAACCTGTGAACAAAGATATCACATGTATGCATTGTTGAAAGCAAAATTTGGTAGGCTCTTAGGAAGGACTGGTTAGTCACGCAAATTTGAGTATAATATCTCCTCT
>JAYPBG010000150.1:0-8437 GCA_038124075.1 Gammaproteobacteria bacterium | reverse complement strand
CTTTAAAAATACGTTCTTTATTCATTATCCCGCCAACCTCTCTTCAAGCCCTTTCAGAGACTCTTTTGTACAAACAAGTTTTTCGGCCTGCAAGAGACTGACTGGATCTACCGCACCTACTTCAAGAACCTCTACTCCAGGAAGGTTTCTTCCTGAGAGGTAAAGCGCTTTCTCTACTTTCGAGCAAACCACTAAGCCACTTTTAACGCCCCACTCACCTAGAGTAGCCTTAAAAGCCTTTGTATTTGGCTTATCTACATTCAGATCTGACACAACCACAACACGATTCTGCCTTATCAGCTCAGAGAGTATAGATCTCATAGCTGATCGATACGCTTTACGATTTATTTTCTTTTTGAAGTTTCGCTCACCTGCTCGTGTTGCAAACGCTCTTCCACCACCAACCCATATTGGACTGCGTATTGTTCCAGCCCTCGCTCGACCAGTACCTTTTTGTCTCCAGGGTTTTTTCCCACCACCAGACACTTCCGATCGGGTTTTCTGTTTTTTATCGCCCGTACGAGCACCAGAAAGATAACCAACAACAAGCTCATGAACCAAGGCTTCATTAAAAGGTACAGCTGCTACCTTATCATCCAGGTCAATCGACTCTCCAGAAATCATATCGATTTTCATTATCCTCCCCCTTACTGAGCCACTTTGACTGCAGGCTTGATTATCACTTCACCACCAGAGGCCCCTGGTACGGCACCTTTAATCATAATAAGGCGTTTTTCTTTATCAATCCGAACAATCTCTAACGTCTGCACAGTAACGCGCTTGTTCCCCATCTGCCCAGCCATCTTCTTGCCTTTAAAGACCCTACCAGGCGTTTGACACTGACCAATGGATCCTGGCGCTCTATGAGATAGCGAGTTGCCATGCGTTGCGTCTTGTGTTCTAAAGTTCCAGCGCTTAACTGCTCCGGCAAAACCTTTACCCTTTGATACACCTTGGACATCAACCTTCTGACCTTCACTAAAAGTATCTAGATCAATCGATCCACCAACACTTAACCCCTCAAGGTCTTTAGCTTCCGCCCTAAACTCAACTAACGATCTACCTGCTGAAACACCGGCTTTAACAAAATGCCCAGCTTCCGGCTTGTTAAGCTGTTTCGCTTTCGCCTCTCCAGCCGTAACTTGAACAGCAATGTAACCATCTTTCTCTTCGTTTTTTATTACAACGACACAATTTTCAGCAACCAGCACAACTGTAACCGGTATCGACGCCCCATCTTCAGAAAACAGTCGCGTCATTCCTACTTTCTTACCAATCAATCCAAGCGACATTTCGTTACCCTCGCAAACAGTCTAGCCTTTATGCTTTTCAACTGTATTCAAAATCATTTAAATCTTCTATTCCTTGGAGGGGACCGGCATGCTTTCACCACCCTCACCAGATCTTTTTGTATTACTACTTCAGACCCAATTTAGCCAAGGCTAATCTGTACATCGACGCCAGCGGCTAAGTCCAGTTTCATTAGCGCATCTACAGTCTTGTCAGTTGGCTCAACAATTTCGATCAACCTCTTATGAGTACGAATTTCATACTGATCTCTTGCATCCTTATTCACGTGAGGCGATATAAGCACGGTGAACACTTCCTTTCTTGTCGGCAAAGGTATGGGCCCCTGAACTTGTGCCCCGGTCCGTTTTGCTGTTTCAACAATCTCTTTTGCCGAGATTTCAATCAACTTGTGATCAAATGCTTTCAAGCGAATACGTATCTTTTGGCTTTGCATCGCCATAACTCCAAATAATTATTTACGTGGCTTCGATAAAGTACATCACACACTCAGAGAGGCTACATACATTCGCAGCTCTCTAAGCTAGGCGCATACTAATCTGCTAAAACTCTACCAAACGTTATAAAATTGACCCATGAGGCACATCTTTCTACTTGAAGGCAATTAAGGCGCATACACCCCAATCATCCAACCCACCTTCATGATCAGCTTTTGAGCTTATCTAATAGACCATCATTTCAAAATATCTGCTGGTACCTGAGCACCAAGTACCAGCATCACTTTAACCTCAACGGGCGCGCTAATATACAGCATATTAGCAGATGATTTCAAGAACTATTTATAGCTCAGCTCACTTAATCGATGACTTTCGCTACAACACCCGCTCCAACCGTACGGCCACCCTCGCGTATTGCAAAACGCAGGCCATCCTCCATTGCGATAGGTGCAATCAAGGCCACTACCATTTTGATATTATCTCCTGGCATAACCATTTCAACACCCTCTGGAAGCTCAACGGCTCCCGTCACATCCGTGGTTCGGAAATAAAACTGGGGGCGATAGCCTTTAAAGAATGGCGTGTGCCTACCACCCTCCTCTTTGCTCAATACGTAAACTTCAGCTTCAAATTTGGTATGAGGCGTAATTGAACCAGGCTTAGCCAACACCTGGCCACGCTCCACATCTTCTCTCTTGGTTCCACGCAAAAGAACACCAACGTTATCACCTGCATTACCTTCGTCCAGTAACTTCCTGAACATTTCAACACCCGTACAGGTCGTTTTAACCGTCTCTTTAATACCGACAATCTCGATCTCTTCACCAACCTTAACTACGCCCCGCTCAATACGGCCCGTAACTACAGTTCCCCTCCCTGATATCGAGAATACATCCTCAATTGGCATAATGAATGCGCCATCAATGGCTCGCTCTGGCTCTGGAATATACTCATCTAACGTTTCTACCAAAGCCTTTACTGCGCCCTGTCCAATCTCTGAGGTATCACCCTCAAGCGCTTTAAGCGCAGAACCTTTAATGATAGGTGTATCGTCTCCAGGAAATTCGTACTGATCCAGGAGTTCACGCACCTCCATTTCTACCAACTCGATAAGCTCCTCATCATCAACCATGTCAACTTTATTTAAAAAGACAACGATATAAGGTACGCCCACCTGGCGTGAGAGCAGGATATGCTCACGCGTTTGAGGCATTGGGCCATCAGCTGCAGAGCAGACTAAAATTGCACCATCCATTTGAGCAGCGCCAGTAATCATATTTTTTACGTAATCTGCGTGACCTGGACAATCAACGTGCGCATAGTGCCTATTGGGTGACTCATACTCTACATGAGAGGTCGCTATTGTTATACCGCGCTCTTTCTCTTCAGGCGCATTATCTATCTGATCAAAATCTTGCGCTTCTCCACCCCAAACTTCAGAACAAACCCTTGTCAACGCTGCAGTTAATGTTGTTTTACCATGGTCAACATGCCCAATTGTGCCGACATTTACATGGGGTTTATTACGTTCAAACTTTTCCTTTGCCACGATTATTCACCTCTATTTTTCACCATTAATCAAAATTAAAAATGCCTACTTCTTTCCATTAATTACGGCTTCAGCAATATTTGTTGGGGCTTCTGCATACTTTAGAAACTCCATAGCGAATGTTGCCCGCCCCTGCGTCATAGAGCGAAGATCAGTTGCATAACCGAACATCTCTGCAAGTGGAACCTCTGCTCGAATAACTTTACCTGCTGGGGTTTCATCCATTCCAAGAACAATGCCACGACGCCTATTTAAATCCCCCATAACATCGCCCATATAGTCCTCAGGCGTGACGGCCTCTACCTTCATCATAGGCTCCAGCAAAGCCGGCCCAGCATCCAACACACCTTTCCTTGTGGCCATCATTGCCGCCATTCTGAATGCATTTTCGTTTGAGTCTACTTCATGATACGACCCATCATAGAGTGTCGCCTTGACACCAAGCACGGGGTAACCAGCAAGAACCCCCTGCTCTAACTGCTGTTGAACCCCTTTCTCTATCGCATTAAAGTACTCTTTAGGGACAGTGCCCCCATGTATCTCTTCACAGAACTCAAACGTATCATCATGAGCAATAGGTTCAAGGCGAATCTTTACATGCCCATACTGACCGCGACCACCCGTCTGCTTTACATATTTGCCTTCTATATCTACCTTATTGCGAATCGCCTCTCGGTATGCCACCTGCGGTTTACCGATGTTAGCTTCTACCTTAAACTCTCGCCGCATCCGATCAACTATAATATCAAGGTGTAACTCTCCCATACCCGATATTACTGTCTGGCCAGACTCTTCATCTGTTTGGACCCTAAACGAAGGATCTTCTTGAGCCAGGCGCCCCAGCGCTAAGCCCATTTTTTCCTGATCTGGTTTTGACTTCGGCTCTACGGCCACTGATATCACCGGCTCTGGAAACTCCATACGCTCTAACGTTATTATACTGCCCTGATCACAAAGCGTGTCACCCGTAGTAACATCCTTCAATCCAACAGCAGCAGCAATATCACCTGCCCTAACTTCTTTGATCTCTTCCCGAGAGTTTGCATGCATCTGCAGTAAGCGGCCAATTCGTTCTTTTTTCCGCTTCACCGGGTTATAAACCGAATCACCTGACTTAAGCACGCCGGAGTAAACTCTAAAAAAGTTCAGATTACCTACAAATGGGTCATTAGCAATCTTAAAAGCCAGCGCTGAAAACGGTTCATCATCCGACGATGGGCGTTCCGCTTCAGTTTCATCATCTTCAAGCATACCTTTAATGGCTGCAACATCATCGGGCGCAGGAAGGTATTCAATAACACCATCTAGGACAGCTTGCACACCTTTATTTTTAAACGCGGACCCACATAAAGCGAGCACGATTTCATTGCTCAATACCCGAGCACGAAGGCCCTGCTTAATCTCATCATTGGATAAAGTACCTTCTTCAAGATACTTCTCCATCAGCGCGTCTGAACCCTCAGCAGCACCTTCAATCATCTCTTCACGCATGGCCTGGGCTGCCTCAAGAAGGTCTTCCGGAATATCCTCTAGGACGTAACTCGCCCCCCTATCCTCCTCATTCCAGAAAATAGCCTTCATTCGAATCAGGTCAACCACACCTTTAAAATTCTCTTCAGCCCCAATATTCAACTGAATGGGCACAACATTTGCGCCAAGCCTCGTTTCAATCTGACCTATTACGCGCGCAAAATCAGCACCCGCTCTATCCATCTTATTTACGAAGACAATACGAGGCACGCCATATTTATTTGCCTGGCGCCAAACGGTCTCAGACTGCGGCTCCACACCACCGACCGCGCAAAACAGCGCAACAGCGCCGTCGAGCACGCGAAGTGAACGCTCTACCTCAACGGTAAAGTCAACGTGACCGGGGGTATCAATAATGTTGATGCGGTGCTCATCAAACTGGCGATCCATACCTGACCAAAAGCAGGTTGTTGCCGCAGAGGTTATGGTTATTCCCCGCTCTTGCTCTTGCTCCATCCAGTCCATTGTGGCTGCACCATCATGAACTTCGCCAATCTTATGCGCTCTTCCGGTATAAAAGAGAACCCTCTCTGTCGTTGTTGTCTTACCAGCATCAACGTGAGCACAGATCCCTATATTTCTATACCGTGATAATGCAGTTTTACGAGCCACCTCTACACCTCGATCCTTCGTTACAGTTTATTAAGTTAGCCATAGGCCCGTACTGTAAAGGCCGCTAGGACTAATATCAGAACCGGTAATGCGAGAAGGCTTTGTTTGCTTCTGCCATTCGATGGACATCTTCTCTCTTCTTGATGGCTGCGCCTTTACCTTCTGAGGCATCGATAATCTCACCTGCCAATCTTAGTGGCATAGATTTTTCACCTCGTTTACGAGCGGAATCAACCAACCACCTCATCGCTAAAGCTGTTCGTCTGGTTGGGCGCACTTCTACAGGCACTTGATAGGTGGCACCACCCACACGTCGAGACTTTACCTCTACAACAGGCTTCAGATCACCAAGCGCCTTCTCAAACACCTCAATAGGGTCTTTTTTAGTTCGCTCTGAAACCTTATCAAGAGCACCATAAACAATGCTTTCCGCAAGCGATTTCTTGCCACTGATCATGACATGGTTGATAAACTTGGCAAGCACCTGACTTCCAAATTTCGGATCTGGTAATATTTCCCGTTTTGCAACAATTCTACGTCTTGGCATTTTAATTACTCCAATTAGGTTCAGGTATTCTGGATACTTCTATTTCTTACAGTCACTCAACTGCAAGATGCCTGATCCAGCCTTACTATTAAATAAATCAAAATCAAATGGATAACATTCAATACTCTACCATTTCGGCCAGAAATATTGACTGAACGAAACGAATATCAAGCTACCCTTTTAATTTAAATCAGCTCTTTGGTCGTTTAGTACCATATTTTGATCGACCTTGCTTACGGTCATTAACTCCAGCTGTATCTAGGGTCCCTCGAACCGTGTGATAGCGTACACCAGGCAAATCTTTCACCCGACCGCCACGAATCAATACAACACTGTGCTCTTGGAGGTTATGGCCTTCACCACCAATATAGGATGTCACCTCATAACCATTTGTTAAACGTACCCTACATACTTTCCTCAAAGCTGAGTTAGGCTTCTTAGGCGTCGTAGTATACACCCTAGTACACACGCCACGTCGCTGCGGACAGCTCTGAAGTGCAGGCACATCACTCTTTGCAAGCTTTCGCTTTCTAGGCTTTCTAACCAGCTGGTTTATTGTCGCCATTTATTAACTCCAAGATTCTTAATACGCTTTTAAATTTAAACCATTCATTCATTAAATGTGCCTGCTTTATATTTAATCCATTGGTCATCTATCTTGAATCAAGGACCATTTTAAAAGCCTAAGGCGATTACATGAACGCGGCATTCTAATAACCACTAGAGGCGATGTCAATAAAAACAGGTGCCATCCCCTCTTATAACAGAAGTGTTCCTCAAGCGTCAGGTGAATTCAGTGCCTCAGTGAGCGCCTGCTCAACATCATCAGCCGTTATACCATCCTCTGTATCGGTCATTGTCTTACTGTGACGCTTGCGGCGGCGCTCAGCATGGTAGGCAAATCCTGTGCCCGCAGGAATTAAGCGACCTACGACAACATTCTCTTTTAGACCTCGCAAATCATCCTTTTTGCCCGTTACAGCAGCCTCTGTCAATACTCGAGTTGTCTCCTGGAACGATGCTGCTGAGATAAATGAGTCAGTTGAGAGTGATGCCTTAGTGATACCAAGCAATACACGCTCAAATTTCGCACCAAACTTACCCTCTTTCTCTAACTGCTCATTCTCTTCAAGCACTCTGGAGTACTCAACTTGCTCACCTTTTATGAAACTTGAGTCTCCTGACTCAAGAACCTCCACTTTGCGCAGCATCTGGCGAACAATAACTTCTATATGCTTATCGTTGATGCCAACACCTTGCAAGCGATAGACATCCTGCACCTCTGTAACAATATAATTTGCTAGTGCACTGACACCTTTTAAACGTAGGATGTCATGCGGGTTTGCAGGACCATCAGAAATGACCTCACCTTGCTCAACATGCTCACCTTCAAACACATTGAGATGCCTCCATTTTGGAATCAGCTCTTCGTAATTGTCCTGAGAGCCTTCAGGCGTAATCAATAACCTGCGCTTTCCTTTGGTCTCTTTACCAAACCCAACCACACCTGTAATTTCTGCCAGTATTGCGGCTTCTTTTGGTCTTCTAGCCTCAAAAAGATCGGCTACTCGAGGAAGACCCCCTGTAATATCCTTAGTTTTTGATGTCTCTTGGGGAATACGCGCTATAACATCACCAACACCGACCATTGCACCATTTTCCAGGTTAGTTATAGAGTTGGCCGGCAGGAAATACTGGACAGGTGTCTGAGTATTACCCACAGTGACCAACTCACCCTGCTCATCAAGCAATCGAATAACAGGACGCAGATCCTTACCTGCAGCGGGACGATCTTTTGCATCAATGATTTCAATGTGCGTCAGCCCCGTTATCTCATCTGTCTGTCGTTTAACAGTTATACCCGTTTCAAAGTCCCCAAACTGGACCTTACCGGAAAGCTCAGAAATAATAGGGTGGGTATGAGGGTCCCACGTCGCAATCTGCTGAGACGCCTCAGCATGATCACCATTTCTAACAGAAATCACTGCACCATAAGGTATCTTATAGCGCTCACGCTCACGACCCTTCTCATCAGCTACAGCTATCTCACCAGAACGAGAGGTCGCCACTAAGTTTCCACTTGCATGCTCAACCGTCTTAATATTTATCAACCGTATAAAGCCTTTGTTCTTAACTTGTACGCTTGAAACTGCTGAGCTTCTAGATGCTGCCCCACCAATGTGGAAGGTACGCATGGTCAACTGTGTACCAGGCTCCCCAATAGACTGCGCTGCAATAACACCGACTGATTCACCGATATTGACCAGGTGGCCTCTCGCCAAATCGCGTCCATAACATTTCTGGCAAGCCCCGAATCGGGTTCGGCATGTAATGGGAGAACGACAAACAATCTCATCAATACCAATTAACTCTAAGCGTTCAATCCAAGCCTCATCTAAAAGCGTACCTGCCTCTACAGCAACCTCATCATCACTACCAGGCACCATAACATCC
>JAYPBG010000149.1:3298-8516 GCA_038124075.1 Gammaproteobacteria bacterium | reverse complement strand
CCTGTTGCAAAGAGTCTCCACCCACCACTACATCCAGTCAGAGGAAGCCCTAAACACGTTTACTCGTCAATTGAAGTTCTATCTACATGATCTACATGGAAGAAATGATAAACTCGATGAACGATTTCATACCCTTCGTGCACACTTAGACCTTGACAACTTAACCTCCGAAGCGCGAGGCCGCATCGAGAAGATCATCAACAACATCGAGTTTGACTTCTTTATTGACCTCTTTATCAAGCAATCCCATAACCCTCTCTACCTGAGCAACATTGAAAAAAACTCCGACTCACTCTCCTCCCTAATACTGAGCCGCATCGGCTTCTATCTCGCCCAATCCCCCATAAAGATGCTACGAGATAATATTGAATACTTCGCTGAATTGACGCCTCATCAACTAAAATCACTTTTTAGCCGACTCAGCGAACAGAAAAAAAATGAGTGCCTACTCATCGCCCTTTTGGAACCTCTGCGAGCAGGTCTGCTCAACATCGACATATCGATCGACTGCTATCTGCCACTCATCGTAACGCTCGCACAAGAGTCCCTTATTTATCAACAACCTGTCTCCAGCGACCTCGTTGCACTCTTCAATGAGCATTACCAAGACACATTTAGTCATCTTGGACAAAGGATGAACGCTGGCGCCATAAGCGATATCCTTCACGCTACTTTACACGCCACGATCATCAAGGAAGCTTTAAAAACCTACCAAAATCCCTTTTTTTGGACTGAGGTTACTCTTGATCGAGCGAATGTCGCCGAAACCGTTATCAAAGAGCTGCTCAACGCCTCACCGCCTCTCTCATTTCGTTTTCGCTTTAATAATGAGCACGGCGAAGACCACGGGGGATTAGCACGAGAAGCCTACACCCTTACGCATCAAGCGCTCACAGCCGACGCGTCGATATGGGAGAGCAACGCATTGGGCGAGCTTGAGCCTGCCGCACATTTGGACGAAGCCAATTTAAAACGTCTTTATCATTTAGGCTGCCTCTGGTCCACCATGTTATTAGAGGATATACCTGCCGACCTGATGCTATCCAAACCGACATGGCAGTGCATCAACTTTTTAACATCCAAGCTCGACGCCATCTCAATCATGCAAGAGTATCAAGCACCTGATCTTAGCACGCAGAGCCTCACTGACATACTTCACCATGGGATCAACCTACTCTCCATCAAGCACCCTACTATTTTGATTGAAGCCATCTGCATACTGAACGACGATAACAACAGCAGTGACCGTTTAACTAAGATACTGCTTAAGTGGTTCTCGCTGGATAACCCACAAGAAGCCTCACCCGACCTCCAGAAATACCTCACAGAACATGGGCTTCACACCTCTGATTCACCACTGACCACAAAAGAGGTCCTCGCACTCCTGCAGAGCGTTGCTTTTGCCACATCAATCGACGAGTTGGCTGAAGCGGCATTAGCACGCTGCAAACACTTTACATCCGTTATGGCACTTACCCTCGGCTTTGCCCATAGGGACATTTTTTTCACAAGCATTTTGCCACACACCAGTGAGCCGACACACTATTTACTGTTCCATAAGACCAATATCCGCGATGCACTAAAAAACAGCCTTCTCAACACGGCCGACGCCACCGAGGAAAACGAAGCACACCCTCTGCACCGCACAGCCGTACACTATTTGAAGTGCTTTATTGAAGATGAAAGCATCACAGAGAGCGATCTACACCAATTGATCCAGTTTATAACCGGTCTTCAGGTTCTCCACAAAACCATGAGCTTGAATGTCGCCCCCGTACACACGAACGGATTTGTCGGCCGAACCTGTATAAACCAGCTCGATGTCCCTATTGCACTCATAGAGGGGGGCATAGAAAAGGGTACCGAAGCATTTGAGCAATCCTACACCCAATTTAAAAATGTACTGCGCTTGTCACTACGCTCTGATAATATGACATTTACTATCGCCTAAGAGGCGCACTAAGACTAAGAAGAAGCACAGCAGCCTACTCAACAGCCCCAAGATCAAAGTGTGCGCCACAGCTCTCGACATATACGTGCTCTACCCCATGTTTCACATAACTCTGCGCCAATTCAACGAGCTGGTAGAACACATTTCGGTGCAACCGGGCTTCAAGCTTAGCGCGAGCAAGGAGGTAGGGGCGTGGCTCATCATCTCCTTTTGGGTATCGAACGACAATAGGGTGGGCCTGAGAAGCGATGATCGCATCATCGACATGCGTCTTAAAGTGCAGCTGCTGCTGACCATCGATCTTATGTACGCTCATGTGCGTCACAATAAGAGGGGCATCCTCTACCTGAATGCGCACCTTCTCTACAGGGGTGACCAGATAGAAACACCCATCGTCATCATAACGGAGTATCGACGAGAAGAGCTTGACCATTGCGGGCCGACCTATGGGCGATCCCATGTAGTACCAGCGGCCATCCGCAGCGATGCGCATGTCTATATCACCACAGAATTCAGGATTCCAGAGATGTACAGGTGGGTAGCTGCCTTGTTCATCAGGCAGCTGTTGTGAGAGTGATGCGGCAAATGCCAAGGGGTCGGATGGTTCGGTAGGTCTCTTCGTCGACATGATGCTGAGGTACTCGCTGTGGTGTCCGTAGATTAGGCCATCTCTCTAGCCCAGCCACTTTTTCAAGGTGGTGTTCAAATCGTTTCGGCGTATCGGTTTAGCAATGTAGTCATCCATACCGGCGTCTATACAGCGCTGACGGTCGCCTTCCATAACATTTGCCGTCATGGCAATAATCGTGCAAGGTTCATTGATGTTTTTTTCCTTCTCCATTTCCCGAAGTTTCTTTGTTGTCTCATAACCATCCAGCACCGGCATATGGCAATCCATAAGAATAAGATCATACTGCTTGTCACTCAAAATCTCCAAGGCTATAGCGCCATTGTCAGCCACATCCACTTGATAACCTAGCTTGATCAAGTGTCCATTTGCAACCTGCTGATTCACTTTATTATCTTCGACCACAAGCAGCCGCCTACCCGGAGCAACACTTTTATCCTGAATACGCCCATCACTGCTCTCGCCACCATCACCTTTCTCGCCATCATCAGGCTTCTTATGCCCTCCAGAGCCAGCCGAGCCTCGAGATTCTAACATCAATGCTTGATTCGCAAAAGCTTCATCCGTTTCTACAGGCACCGACTGAGGACCCAGCGCTTGTAATACATCGAACCTGCCCTCTAATCGAGCTAGGACCTCAAAAACACTTTGCCGCCGAAAGGGTTTCAGCAGAAAGCGCTCCGTATCCTTAAGGGTACCTCTAAAAGCCAGTTCATTACGTTGTGCAATGGAACCCATCAATATAATCGGAATATCACGGTACGGCTCTTTTTGACTGAGTTCACTCATCAACGCCTCTAGATCAAAATCGGCCTTGCCGACATCGATGAGCATCGCATCGGGCAATAACTGCTTAGACTCTGCAAGACGATACATCAACGCCTGCTTTCCAGACAGTGACTCATACTCAACCCCCATCCTCTCCAAAAGCTGCCCTAACGCAATAACACTGACCGTTTGATCGTCCACCACCAATACATGCTTCATATCCAGCGCGGGGATCTTTGTTAAATCCGGATCAACACCGGCCTGGGAGACTTGAAAACGCGCCGTAAACCAGAAGGTACTGCCTTTTCCATATTCGCTTTCAACCCCAATCTCTCCTCCCATTAAACGGCTCAGCTGCTCACAGAGCGAAAGGCCTAAGCCGGTACCGCCATATTTTCGTGTTGTTGAGTTATCCGCTTGCGAGAAGTTATCAAAAATAATAGAGATCGCCTCTTTCTTAATACCGATACCGGTATCCGTAATTTCAAAGCGCATCTCAATGCTATTCCCTTCGACGGCGGTCACCTCGCATGTGAGTCGCACATACCCTTTCGATGTAAACTTAATGGCATTGCCCAATATATTAAAAACAATCTGCTTAAAGCGTACGGGGTCACCCAGCACTGAATCGGGAATGGGGCTCTTCTGATAACAGACCAGCTCCACATCTTTCGAATAGCAGGACTCTCCCAAAAGGCTGAACACCTCTTCAATGGTCGCATTTATATCAAACTCAATAATTTCAAGCGTCAGCTTGCCCTCTTCAATCTTAGAGAGGTCTAAAATATCATTGAGCAGATTCAGAAGTGTCGCACCCGACTGGTAGGCCACATCAATGTAGTGACACTGCTCGCGATCCAATGTTGTGTCACGCACCAAGGAGAGCATCCCCAACACCCCGTTCATCGGTGTTCTCAACTCATGGCTCATGTTAGCCAAAAACTGTGATTTTGCCTTTGCACTCTCCTCTGCAACACGCTTATGCTCCTCTGACTGCCGAATGGCACGGTTTGCCTGCTTCAGCGCAACCACGGTATCTTCCAGCTCTCGATTGGCCGATTTAAGATCCACCGTGCGTGACTCCACCTCATTTTCTAACTTCTCTTGATACTTATGCAGCGCCTCTTCACGCTGCTCGATCTCCGAAAGCATATTATTAAAACCATCGGTCAACAGGCCCAACTCATCTTCAGCAATTTTTGATGCACGCACAGAGTAGGTTTTCTTCTCAGACACCTGTTGAATCGCGCGCGACAGATAGAGTATGGGATCAGATATCACCCGCTGAATACGAAACATGATAACAATGGCAACCAAAAGGGAGAAAAACAGCACCCCCCCCACGATCACCCCGAGCCGTTTTCTATACTCGTGATAGGCTTTAAGGTCCCCCTGCAAATAGATGCTCCCCACCTTCTCACCAAAGAGGTGAATGGGGTGAACCAGATGGACTCTACCTTGATCAAAGATGACCTGATAATCTCTATTTTTTGGCCACACCAGCTTATTTTCAAAAATATAGGGGGATGCCGGTAAGCGCCCTGTCACAGGGTGATTCGAATATTCGACAAACAGATCTCTCTTATTATCAAATACAGCACCACGCTCGACCACGGGCACCGTTTCAAGCGCCGTAAGAATGTCTCTTGCGCCCTCTTGGTCATCAAATTCTATAGAGGCACTGATGTTATACGCAATGATCTTCGCCTGTGCGGTTAGCTCTTGCACCAACCGCTCTCGATTGCCTTCAGACTCTAGAATCATAAACGCAATGGAGGCGATCGAAAGCGCCAACACAACCACTAATAAATTAATGGCCATCAGTTTATTGGGAATTGACCAATTACGAAAGCTACCGATGTTCATAGATC
>JAYPBG010000149.1:0-3288 GCA_038124075.1 Gammaproteobacteria bacterium | reverse complement strand
GTTTTAGCCAGTCGCAACATACGTCCCTCTATTGAGACTTGAGCCTGGCGCAAATGGGAAAGATGTATGGAGAAACGAAGCTTCCCACGTTTCAAATAGAATTGAATAATTCCCCCTTTCTTTAGAAACTTATCCGACTCCCCGACCGTTAAAATACCGTGTCGTCCCTGTAATTCGTTAAGCCAGTAATCTTCAGAGGCGTGGTCAATATAAAAAATGTGACAAAAACCTGGATCAATACCCTTCCCTATATGAGTGACTGCGATTGCAATATCACCCACCTTTTGGCCTTTTATTTCGTTGAGTGCCTCCCCCATATCCGCACCAAGCGTCGAACAGACGTTAAGCGTCACCCCCTCATCGGATACACCCTTCTCCAAGCCTTTCGTATTGGACCAGTCTGAAAACTTGGCGAAGGTGAAGATATAGGCTGCTTTTAACTTAGACTCATGCGGGTCACCTTCAGCCAGCAGGCCGGCAGGCATCAGAATCAGTATCAGCACCAGAAACTTTAGTTTTATTATTTTAGTCAATATGGCTATTCTCACTTCGTTTGACACCTATCTCGACATCACATGACGTGCATCACCCAGATAACTGGCCGCCAGCACCTCCATAGGTGATTGCAACAACTGACTGGGATCATCCCCTACAAAGGTCAACCACCCACTCCTTCCCTGAATGGATCCACTGTCAACGATGCGACCTGTAGCAAGGTGGAAAAGCCAAAACTGTATATTGACGGCATCACGCGGCTCATCGATATCAAGTGTGCAGCGCTTAAACTCAAAAGGGAGCTGAATACCTCGCGGTGAAGAGGGCGCTGCAAAGGTTAAATTCTGCAACCGCTCTTGATCCTCTTTCAATTGACGCCGCTGTTGATCTGAAAGCGACGCCTTCCCAGGCGCGGAGCAGTAGGCCTCTCGAACCAACCGGCGTTGACGCCAATGAACAAGCCGCATAAAACCAAGATAGTCCGCATGACGCTTCACCGCCTCTCTCTCTGCGCTCTCAATTGATTGCGGAGCAATAGGAATCACGGAGGGAAAATAGCGCTTAAATGCTCGGTCAGCCACCTGGCCCAATGCCGTTTCAATCTCAACCCCCGTATAGTGCTGACTCGATGTAGCCTGCTCAAACCCGGAGACGGTGTCAAACGCGAGCGCAATCCTCGCATCCCCTGGAAAACTGATGTTTTGCAAACGGTGGATATCAAAATGATCCGCAACGAGCGCAGGCTTAAGTGACGATACATGAGGTGCTCGATGCTGAGCGGCAATAGCACGCTGCTGAACCGATGCATGATGGCTCAACAGCTGATCCATCACAGAGCATCCGGTTAGCATCAGCAAGAACATCGTTAAAACAGCCAGACACGCGAGCTTACCAACCTGGTGGCCGTGGCGCACGAGATTGCTTATGGCCTCTATTGTGGGCCTATACATTTGGTATCTTTGGGATCCATACCGTTTGGGCCCATAACCAAGGCTAACGCGGGATAGAGCGTGGGATCGTATTCGCATACTTTAACTATAGTAAAGAAAGCATGCATACTCATATGAAGAGGTATTTAATCGAACAGTATTAAGCGGTGATCAGTGGTGCTGAAAAAAGGGCAATGCCGATAAAGGCACTGCCCTATTGAGATGATAAGGCATTAAGCATCTGATTTGGTTTTCTTTTTATTTCCCATACGCACAGCCATGTCCATAAGAAATTCAAAAAAGCGCTCTTTATCATCGATCAAGTCACGATAAAAATCGGAGCGCAACAGCGCAATAGCCCCGTGAACCAAGGCCCAGGTGGCACAAATATGGTAAGCGGGCGGCGCCTCTTCTAGAATCTCCTCATCGATCCGAGCCTGCACAATAGAGACCAGAAGATCGCTGTTTGAGGCGCGAATGCGGTGCAGCTTCTCCAGCAAGTCAGGCATCGCATTATCAGCAATGCACTTTGCTTCAAGCCGATCAAAAAGCGCATACTTTTCAGGGTCTTCCATGCGAAACCTAAAGTAATCTCGCGCCAAACGCTCTTTATCCCCCTTAGGATCCATACCCTGAAACAGCTCTGCCAGCTCCTCTTCGTAGCTGATCATTAGACGCAGATAGATCTCGCTCTTTGTCTCAAAATGTTTGTAGATGGTCCCTTTGCCAATGCCTACATTATCGGCAATCATCTCCACCGTTACTTTCTCTTCACCATGCTGTAAAAAAAGTGCCAGTGCCGAGTCGAGGATATCCCGCTCACGTTTTCGAAACTCCTGCGCCCTTTGACTAGCACGTTCAAAATCAGCCATTCAATGCCCCCTCAGTCGTCATCACCTTGACTTTTCTGACCATTCACCCAAACCAAAACCGTTCAAAACAAACGGCCCATAACATATAGAGCTGCGCTCTCGCCTCTAAATCAAAATCGTTAGAGCGAACCAGAACGAGCAGACTATACTCTATTAATAGAAACTATCAACATGTATCCATGACTATTAATAAACTAGCGGCAGAAGAGCCGAAAAGCCGATGTCAAAACGACATTGCTTCGACATTCACAGGCATTAACTCACCATAACCAGCGACAGAGCGTGATCGATCTAAGGAGGTCTCATTGGGATTTGGCATCTTAAACCAACATTTAGTCAACTGGCTAAATTTTGAAGCAAAACCCAGCGAAACACCACTGTGCGATTATGAACGGATCCGCTACGAATTAAAGCCTTGCGATGTCATCTTAGTTGAAGGGCGCTCACGCGTCAGCAATGTCATTCGCCTCATCACCTCCAGCCCCTGGACCCATGCCGCACTTTATGTAGGGCGCCTGCACGATATAGAAGACCCAAACCTTCGAGAGACCGTAGCACAATACTACCCCTGCGAATCGGACACCCAAATTGTTATTGAGAGCATGCTGGGTCATGGCACGGTTGTCAACTCACTGTCTGAATACAAAAATGACCATCTGCGCATCTGTCGTCCCAAAGGCCTCTCTTATAAAGACGCCCATCAGGTGGTCCGCTATGCCATCAGCCGGCTTGGAGCCGAATATGACGTTCGACAAATTTTCGATCTCGCACGCTTCCTCTTTCCTTGGTTTTTACTTCCAAGACGGTGGCGCTCCTCTCTTTTTAGCCAGCATGTAGGCCGAACCACCCGAACCGTCTGTTCAACGATGATTGCAGAAGCGTTTGGCTTTATTCAGTTCCCCATCCTACCTTTGGTCAAGCAGGGCAAAAAAGATGAGGGGTTACAACTCTTTCGGCGCAACCCAAAGCTCTGTGTACCGAGAGACTTTGAC
>JAYPBG010000148.1:0-8521 GCA_038124075.1 Gammaproteobacteria bacterium | reverse complement strand
AGCCGATTAAGGTCAGCCACCAAGGGGCTGTTGGTGGAATGGCTAAACCAAGCAGCAGGCCGGTCACTACGGCGCTGAGATCGGATAGGTAGAAGTGAATGGGTCGTTGTCGTAATTTAAGCGTAGCGGCTTCTGCGCATACGGCGACGGTGACGGCGATGATGACGTTGAGGAAGGTGCCCCAGCCGAAGAGGTAGGTCATCATAGCCAGGCCTGGCAGTGTGGCTAAAATAACGCGCAGCATCACCTGCTGGGTGCTGCTGCTCTGTTTGGTGTGAGGTGAGGTTAGGTTTAAAAGCATAGGGTTCAGTTGTCTGTCTCGTCGGTTGCTTTGGCGGCCTCTTTGGCAGCGGTCAGCTGTTGGTGTAGGGTTGCGGCCTGCTCTTGTGCTTGAGCCAGCTGTGCCTCAAGCGCCTCTTTAGATGGGGCACTGGATGGATCACTCAATGGATCACTGGATGCATCAGATTCGCTCTTTTTCTGATCATTAAACTGCCTCAGTGCTTTTTCAGCTTTGGTGACATCGGTGCGGGCTTGTGCGGCCGCGATGATCAGTGCTGTGATATCCGTCGCCTCTGCTGTTTGTGTGGCGGCTGATCCATGTTGATTCAATGCCTCTTTAGCCGCGTCCATTTTTGCTTTCAGTTTATCCACTTTGTTGCGATACGCCTCAATGTGGTCGCTGCCTTTCTTCTCTTGTTCGGTCAATGCTTTACGGGCATCTTTCCACTTTTTTTGCGCTTTATTGAAAGCGGTTTCGAGTTGCTCTAGGCTTTTTTCGCTTAGGTTTTTTTCGGTGGTGCTTGATCGGTTTGTTCCATCGGATGTTGCTGTGCCAGCGGCCGCGGCCGTATTACTCTCTTTGTCGGCCGCTTTTTCGGCCTCTTTTTCTGCCTCTTGGGCTGCTTTTTTGGCGGCTTTCGCTTTTTGTGCTTCTGCCGCTTTGCGGGCACGCTCTTTGCGTTTGGCCTCTTTCTCCTGTTGCTCTTTTTCTAGGCGTGCTTGTCTCGCTTCAAAGCGTTCACGTGAGTGATCGGCCTTATGATTCTCAAGCTCGATCGCTTTTATCTCCCCTTTTGCAAAGCGGTAATATTGCACCAGCGGTATGTTGCTGGGGCAGACATAGGCGCAGGCGCCGCACTCGATGCAGTCAAAGAGGTTGTGGTGTTGTGCTTGTTCAAAGTTGTGTGTTTTAGAGTACCAGTAGAGCTGCTGTGGCAGCAGTTGAACCGGGCAGGCATCGGCACAGGCACCGCAGCGAATGCAGGGCAGCTCAGGGGGCGGCTCTGGGAACTCGTCGGCCGTGGCTGCAATGATGCAGTTGGTGGTCTTGACGATAGGCACACGGGCGCTTTTGAGTGTAAAGCCCATCATGGGGCCGCCCATAATCAGCCGTTTGATGCGATGCTCGCGGACCGCAACCTGGTCATACATCTCTTCAATCGGCGTACCCAGAAGCACTTCGTAGTTGCCGGGTTTATAGAGCCCTTCGCCTGTGAACGTTGTGATGCGTGAGATCAGCGGTTCGCCGTGACAAACGGCGCGTTCGACCGCGTAGGCGGTGCCGACATTTTGGCAGACAACGCCCACATCGGCGGGGATGGCACCGCTGCGCACCTCTTTTCCTGTGATGATCTGGATAATCTGCTTCTCACCACCCGAGGGGTATTTGGTGGGCACAACCGCGATGCTCACGCTCAGTGTGCTGAGCCTGTCGTGATGGGTCAGTGGGTGCGCTTTGATGCGGTCAATCGCATCGCTCAGCGCTTCTGCCGCTTCGGGCTTGTTATCTTCTGTTGCGAATATGATCTCTTCTGGCTGTACCAGATAGGCCATGATGTAGCTGCCTAAGACAATCGCGTCGGCACGCTCACGCATGAGGCGGTCATCCGCCGTAATGTAGGGCTCGCACTCAACACCGTTAATAAGTAAGGTTTGAATGGGGGTTTCAGAGGAGGGGTTCAACTTGACCCGAGTCGGGAAGCCTGCGCCCCCTAAGCCGGCAATACCGCTCTCTTGAATAAGGCTCAGCAGGTCACTGCGCTCGAGCTCCCAAAAGGTGGGTTGCCCATGGTGTTCGATCCACTCATCCTTTTGATCGGGTTCGAGGGTGATGCAGGTTCCTTCAATGCCAGAGGGGTGGTGAACCGGTTGCTCATCAATCGCGGTGATGGTACCTGAGGTGGGCGCATGCACTGGGCAGGAGACATACCCTTTTGGTTGGGCAATGAGTTGGCCTTTGAGTACGTGTGTGCCGACGGTCACAATCGGTTCTGCTGCCGCGCCCAGGTGTTGCTGCAGGGGCAGCACAAGACGTGAGGGAATCAGACCTTGCTGAATCTCGGTTGTATTTGAGCGGCTCTTATGCTCTTCAGGGTGGATACCACCGGGAATTTGCCACAATCGACGGCCTACCAATGCATCTTTCTCCTAGTTAAATGGTTACAGTTGAACGGGTTCATCGTTAAACAGTTATAGGTTCTGTACCGGAATCAGGTTATCCCGACCTTTAGGTGAGTGCGTGACACCGGTCGGTTTCTCCCAGTGCCAGCTCTGCTGTGTTTCAGGGATGGGCAGCATGTCGATGCAGTCGACGGGGCAGGGCTCGACACAGAGATCACACCCCGTGCACTCATCCACAATGACCGTATGCATCTGTTTCGCAGCACCTAAAATGGCATCAACCGGGCAGGCTTGAATGCATTTGGTGCAACCAATGCACTCATCTTCACGAATATACGCCACTTTCTTCACATCAGAGACTTCGCCGTGCTCTTCATCCAGTGGCAGTACATCGCGGCCGAGCAGTTCGGAGAGTTCCTGAATCACCTGTTCGCCGCCGGGTGGGCATTTATTATGCGTATCACCGCCGGCGATTGACTCAGCATAGGGGCGGCAACCAGGAAAGCCACATTGGCCGCACTGAGTCTGAGGAAGAATCGAATCGATTTGATCAACCACGGGGTCGGCATCGACTTTAAAGCGGACAGCGGCAAAGCCTAAAATGGCCCCAAATAGAGCGGCTAATCCAAGGAGCGCCAAGAGCGCAAACAGTCCGGTACTCATAGGCTGACTAACCCCGTAAAGCCCATAAAGGCTAATGACATTAAACCGGCCGTAATCATGGCGATAGAGGCCCCTTGAAAGGGGAGAGGGACATCCGCAACCTGAACGCGCTCTCGCAGTGCAGCAAAGAGCACTAAAATCAGTGAGAAGCCTATCGCTGCGCCAAACCCATAAATGGCGGAGTCGGCCAAGCTATCGATCCCCTTTTTAACGTTGAGCAGAGCAACACCGAGCACGGCGCAGTTGCTGGTAATGAGGGGCAGGAATACCCCAAGCACTCTGTGCAGAAGCGGGCTGGTTTTCTTAACAAACATCTCTGTAAACTGTACGGTCACCGCAATCACCAAAATAAAGGCGAGTGTGCGCAAATATTCGACACCGAGCGGCTCCAGCAGATATTTGAAGGTGAGATAGCTGAGCATGGAGGAGAGCGTCAATACAAAGGTGGTTGCTAGAGACATGCCCATGGCCGTTTCAACTTTCTTTGAAACGCCCATAAAGGGGCATAGCCCTAAAAACTGAACCAACACGAAGTTGTTCACCAATACGGTACTGACCAGTATGATGACAAATTCGGGTGTTCCAAAATCCATTCTGTTTTGAACCTCTCTTTAAATCAGTTAAATAAAAAGCGCGCTATCATGCTGACTGTTCAGCTTTCAAGTCCTCTTTTGATGCCTCAACCATCTCTTCAATTTTAGCGGTATCGATCCGCTGCAGCAGCGGTTTAAATTTATTCACTGATGCATTCAGCAGTGAGTTGGGTAGATCGCTCCAGCTCTGACCTGGGCGATTGAGGAACTGCTCTGCACGTTCTGCCAGTTCGGGCAAGACGGGTTTGAGATAGATCATCAGCTGCCTGAAGAGCTCCAGTGAGGTGGTGCATATTCTTTGTACGGCTGATCGATCCTCTTCTTGCTCGCTTTTGATCAAGACCCACGGCTCTTTTGCATCAATATACTCATTGGTGCGGTCGGCCAGTGCCATGATCTCTCGCATCGCTTTGCTGAACTCGCGTTGCTCATAGTGATCAGCAATGGCATCGCCTGCGGCAAGAGAGGCTTCGACAAGCTCTGGCTGATCGAACTGGTCTGCCAGCTGACTGTCAAACTTCTTGTTAACAAACTTAGCGCAGCGGCTTGCAATGTTGACCAGTTTGTTGACCAGATCGGTGTTCACTTTTTGGGCGAATGCGTCGAGATTAAGGTCAAGATCGTCAACACGACTTGTCAGCTTAGAAGCAAAATAGTAACGCAAACACTCAGGGTTAAGAAAGTCTCTATAGGTACTCGCCTTAATAAAAGTGCCTCTTGATTTTGACATCTTGGCGCCGTTCACCGTGAGAAAGCCGTGAGCGAAGATGGCTGAGGGCTGTCGAAAGTCGGCCCCTTCGAGCATGGCGGGCCAAAAGAGGCCGTGAAAGTTAATAATGTCTTTGCCGATGAAGTGGTAGAGCTCAGCGTTAGACCCTTTTTGCCAGAAGGCATCAAATTCCATCGTCTCGGTACGATCACATAGATTTTTGAAGCTGGCCATGTAGCCGATCGGGGCGTCAAGCCAAACATAGAAGTACTTGCCAGGGCGGTCCGGTACTTCAAAACCAAAGTAAGGTGCTTCGCGTGATATGTCCCACTGCTGTAGACCGGTCTCAAACCACTCGAGCAGCTTATTGGAGACCTCCTCTTGGAGTCGTCCGCTTTTCAACCACTCTTTGAGCATCTCTTCAAATTGGGGCAGGTCAAAAAAGAGCTGTGTCGACGCCTTTTGGACCGGTGTGGTGCCTGTATAGGTGGAGACGGGGTTGATCAGCTCAGTCGCTGCGTAGGTGCTGCTGCAGACTTCGCAGTTGTCGCCGTACTGATCGGGAGCATGGCATCTGGGGCACTCTCCTTTGACAAACCGATCAGCAAGAAAGAGTTGCTTCTCTTCATCATACAGCTGCGTGATTTCGCGCTCAACAATAAAGCCCTTATCACGGTTACGTTCATAGATTAATGTGGCCAGCGCCTTGTTTTCATCAGAGTGTGTTGAGTAGTAGTTGTCGAAAGAGATGGAGAAAGCAGCGAAGTCCTCTTCATGCTCGGCTTTAACTTGCTCGATCAACGCTTCGGGCGTGATGCCCAGCTTTTCTGCGCGCAGCATAATGGCCGTGCCATGCGCATCATCCGCGCAGACGTAAGTACAGTTATTATTTCTAAGTCTTTGAAATCTAACCCAAATATCGGTCTGTATGTATTCGAGTAGGTGGCCAAGGTGGATTGAGCCATTTGCGTAGGGCAGTGCGCTGGTGACTAAAAGGGTGCGTTCGGCTGAAGGGGGCATAGTGGCGTCCATCTGCATGCAAGTTATTCAAATCAATCTATTTAACGGGTGCGGTAACTATATACGTCTGATGAGTGAGATGCAAAGCACGGGAGCCTGTTTTCTGCACGGCTTTCCAAAGTTTTCTCTACTCAACGGTCAATCAACGATTGCCTTTATTTAAGTTGCAGATATGATGTTTCGACCCTGTGTTCAACCAAGCAGGTATCATTGCAGGCATCATGCATCATAGAGAGCCTATTGTTGCGCGTGATGTTAATTGATGACAATTAACGAGAATGAGGTTCAAACCTTATGCATTCCAAATTGAACCCTAAAGCCCAAAAAATTAAGATAAAATCGAATGACTCCGCTATGATACCTCCACACTGACTATCCGTATCCATACTCGTAGTAGAAAGGAGCGCTACCCATGTCTGTAACACCCAACAACCTAGCCGCGTACATCTGGTCCCTTGCAGACCTCTTAAGGGGTGACTTCAAGCAGAGCCAATATGGTCGGGTCATTCTACCCTTTACACTCCTTCGCCGCCTCGAATGTGTACTGGAAGCATCAAAAGCGGATGTGCTGGAAGCCAATAAAAAAGTATCCAAGATGAAGGTACCCGAGGAGGCTCAAGAGAAGCTGTTATTACGGGCAACCAACGCCTATCCTTCTTTAACATCTCCAAAATGGATCTCTCCAAACTGGGGGAAGCTGATATTAAGGCTAACCTGGAGGCCTACATCCAAAGTTTCTCACGAGATGCGCGCGAGATATTTGAGTATTTTAAGTTCAATGAATTCATTGGGCAGCTCAATGACAACAACTTGCTGTACAAAATCGTACAAAAAGTGAGAAAAACCGATCTCAGTCCCAAAGCCATCTCCAATCACGATATGGGGCTCGTGTTTGAAGAGTTGATCCGCCGCTTTGCAGAAAGCTCCAATGAAACTGCGGGTGAGCACTTCACCCCACGCGACATTGTCCGCCTCACCACCTCCTTAGCCTTTATGGAAGATGACGATGCCTTATCAAAAGAGGGCATCATCCGAACCATCTACGATCCTACCGCCGGGACGGGCGGATTTTTATCGTCTGGCATGGAGTACCTCTTTGAGCACAACCCAGGAGGCGTCATGAAAGCCTACGGGCAAGAGCTTAACCCAGAGAGTTATGCCATCTGTAAAGCCGACATGCTGATCAAAGGGCAAGATGTCTCCAACATCAAGCTCGGCAACACCTTATCCAACGATCAACTCTATGCCGACCAATATGACTACATGCTCTCCAATCCACCTTTTGGTGTGGACTGGAAGAAGATCGAAAAAGAGATCAAAGATGAGCACACCATCAAAGGCTACGACGGGCGCTTTGGCCCCGGTTTACCCAGAGTCTCCGACGGCTCACTGCTCTTTCTCATGCACCTCATCAGCAAACTTCGTGATACAGCGGACGGAGGCGGGCGTATCGGGATCATTCTCAATGGTTCACCGCTCTTTACCGGCGGAGCAGGCTCCGGCGAGTCGGAGATTCGACGCTACATCCTAGAGGCCGACCTATTGGAAGCCATTGTCGCCTTACCCACCGATATGTTCTACAACACCGGTATCGCCACCTATGTTTGGATTCTCTCCAACAAAAAAGAGGCAGAGCGTAAAGGCAAGGTTCAGCTGATCAACGGTGTGAACCTATGCGGTAAAATGCGTAAATCTTTAGGCTCCAAGCGTAATGAGATGAGCGACGACGATATCCGCACCATCACCCGCACCTTTGGTGCCTTTGAAGTGGTTGATGCCAGAGAGCTGGATAAGCCCGCCGAGCAGAAGAGCAATCGAGGCCGACAATCCGCAAACCCAACCGTTGAAACGCCCAAAACCTTCGCCAGTAAGATCTTCGCCAACCATGAATTTGGCTACCGCCGCATTACCATTGAACGCCCCTTGCGTGAAAGCTATCAATTCAGTGATGAGCGATTAGAGACGCTCCGTTTTGCGAAGAAGCCATTAACAGCACCGATGAAGTGGCTCTATGAAGAGCAGATCAAATCCCCTCATCGAACCTGGACAGACGAGCCGGACTGCGAACACTACGGCCAATTAGCGAAGTGGGAAGCCGCCATCCGAAAACATGTGAAGACCCATTTCAGTGAGCTGAAAGAGAAACAGATCAAAGATCTGCTGAACCCTAAAACCTGGCTCGAACAAAAACAGCTCTATCTAAAAGCCAAACAGCTGCAACAGAGCATTGGCACCGATCAGTTCGATGATATGAACGGTTTTGAAGAGCAACTGAAAGCAGCCTGTGCAGAGCAGGGCATTAAGCTTGACACCAAAGAGAAAAAACAGATCATCGATGCCGTCAGCTGGAAGAACCCAGAAGCGGAAAAGGTGATTAAGAAAATTCACAAGGGTAAAGCCAATCCCATCTTCGGTCTCTTTCAAGTCGGTGCTCAAGTGATCGAATACAAAGCCGATGGTGACTTGCGTGATAACGAGAACGTCGCACTCGATCCCACTCAATCCGTCGATGCGCTCAACGAAACCTACTTCAAAAAAGAGGTGCAACCTCATGTGCCGGATGCCTGGATCGATGCCAGCAAGCGAGATGCTCAGGATCAAGAGGTGGGCATTGTGGGCTATGAAATCCCTTTCAATCGACATTTCTATCAATACCAACCGCCCAGACCCCTAGAAGAGATCGATGCGGACTTGGATGCCGTCAGCGCTGAAATTATGGAGCTGTTGCAGGAGGTGCACTCCTGATGGGTAAAGAGTTAGTGTCGCCTAAAGAGGCCGATGATCTGTTTCAAAAGGTCGCCAAAATTATTGAAGAGGCGCGGGCCAGTACGGCACAAGCGGTTAATGTCAATATGGTGACCGCATATTGGTTAATTGGTCGGGAAATTGTGGAGGTGGTTCAATCAGGAGAAGAGCGGGCTGCCTATGGGAAGGAGTTGATTGAAAGTCTCTCCCTGCGAATGACCCGGCACTATGGTCGTGGATTCTCCACTACCAGTTTACGCAAATTCCGGCAGTTTTATCAGACCTTTGCAGACCGGCAGCCGCGAATTTTGTTCCTGCCGGGGACAAAATCAGAAAGGCTCTTCTCCGCTTTGTTGAGGTTGTCACATTGCCATATAGAACATAGATT
>JAYPBG010000147.1:7978-8703 GCA_038124075.1 Gammaproteobacteria bacterium | reverse complement strand
GTGGGAGTAGTGTGTGCGAGCTGTTTTGAGTGGTTGTGAGTAAGTCGTAATGGTTGCTCAGGAAGAGGGCAGTGATCTCTATTTTATGTCAGCTGCACTTGACGAAGCGCGGAAAGCGTATGCGGCGGATGAGGTACCGATTGGCGCTGTCTTGGTCAGAGACGGTGAGGTTGTGGCAACGGGTTGGAACGCGCCTATTCAGGCGTCAGACCCAACGGCGCATGCCGAAGTTGTTGCCATGCGTAAAGCCTCCAAAGAGAGTGGTAATTATCGCCTGCCCAATACCACGCTTTATGTTACGGTTGAGCCCTGTTTGATGTGTGTAGGCGCTATTATTCATGCGAGAATTTCCAAGGTGGTTTTTGGGGCTCGAGAGCCGAGGGCGGGTGCATTGGTGTCGCATCCGTATAACAGTCAAAGAGACTGCTGGAATCATCGCTTTGACGTTGTTGGCGGTGTGCTGGCAGATGCATGTGGGGGGTTGATGAAAGAGTTTTTTCAAAAAAAAAGAAAATAATATTGTAATGGCATAAAAAAGATAATGGCGAAGTGAGCTGTTGTGCTCTTTGGGTATAAAAAATAAATCGCTTAGTGAAAAATCGCCGGAAAAATAATTTTTAATGAATGGCGTAAGAGGATTCTCCTGTCTAAGATTAATATGTGATTCAGAGAAATGCGGCTGGTTATTGCGGGCCATATGATAGCCTGTAATAAGAGTGTGAATA
>JAYPBG010000147.1:4537-7968 GCA_038124075.1 Gammaproteobacteria bacterium | reverse complement strand
TGTGAATATGCATGTCTGTTCTTTTTGGTTGTGTGTTTCGGGCGTGTAGGGGAGTGCATAAAAAAATGAGAAAAAATATCTATAAAAGGTTTTCGTAGCTTGAGTTTGAGTTTTTTAATGCTTGAAGTTTCGGTCTGATGTGTCTGAGTAGGTGCAGAAAACGACTAAGATAAAAATAGATGTTTCGAAAAAATAAACGCTAAAAAATCTGATAAGTGTAAGGTATGGAGATCCTGAAGCATGAGTATGTCGATTAGGTTGAAATGTTCAATGGTTGTGGCGGTCGGTGCGTTTACCCCTGTGATGGTGAGTGCCCTGGCCAGCGGAGAGTCTTCCGGCACAATTTTATTGGCCGGAGGTGTGGCTGCTGCCATTGTGACAGGGATCGGTGCGGCGCTTCTGGGTGGGATCGTGAGTGCTCCTTTTAAGGCTTTAAAGCGTAACATACAGTTGGCGGTATCCAATGGTCAGGTTCGACGGATTGAGGAACCTGAGGATGCTGAATTAGCCGAGCTCACTCGATCGATGAATGATCTCTTATCTAATATGGGAGAGCGCTCTCATGAGATGGGGGGGTGTATGGACCGGATTAGCGTACTTACAAAAGAGTTTACCGGACGTGTTAAGCCAACAGATACCTCCCAGCTGAGAGAGGTTGAACAGGTGGTTGACTCAATATCTGCTATGACGTCGACGGTACACGAGGTGGCTGATAATGCGAATACGGCGGCAAAGGCGGCACGAGATGCCAATGCGGAGGCAGACAGTGGCCAACAAGTGGTGAATGATGTGACAAGCTCTATTCACTCTCTGGCCAATGAAGTAGAGCGTGCAGCCAATGCGATTCAGAAGCTTGAGGCAGACAGTGAGTCGATTGGCGCCATACTGGAAGTGATTCGAGGTATTGCAGATCAGACAAACCTATTGGCATTAAATGCTGCGATTGAAGCGGCGCGCGCTGGTGAGCAGGGGCGAGGGTTTGCGGTGGTTGCTGATGAGGTACGAACACTGGCGCAGCGTACGCAAGAGGCTACTGAAGAGATTAACGATATGATTGCGCGATTGCAGGAGGGGTCTAGCAATGCTGTTAAAGTGATGGCGGAGGGCCGAAAGCAGGCGGAGCGCAGCGTCGAGCAAGCTTCGAAAGCAGGCGCTTCACTCAGTGCGATTACAGCAGCCATTAGCTCGATCAGTGATATGAATGAGCAGATCGCAGGGGCCGTTGAATCGCAGACCTCAGCGGCTTCGAATATCAGCCACAGTTTGAATCAGATTCGCTCTTCATCAGAGCAGGAGGCTGAGAAATCTCAAGACAGTGAGCGATTGGCGCAAGAATTGAGTAATGCGGTCAAAGAGCTTGGCCAGGTTGTTCATAAAGTAGCCTAACCTGGCATCACCGAATAATAATAAGGCTGGTTAAGTCTGGCTAACAAAGCAGTAATAATGATAAACAAAGTAGTGCAACCTTAAGAGAAAAACGCCCGGTGTTTCACCGGGTATTTTTTTGAGCACCCCAAACTGATCCCCATTTCGATGAGCCTACACAATTTTTGTGTGATCACATTTATGTTAAAATGCGCGGTTTCGGGCCTAAGCGGACGCTGTTTGGTCCGGTCAATGCGTGCTAAACAACATGTTTTAATAGGCTATATCATATGACCCAATCAGACACCTCCAGCAAGGCCCTTCCATACAGGTTACGACTTTTACAAGGTGCTCAGGCGCTTTCTGATTTTCGGGTTCAGGCGCTGCTTGAGCGGACAACAGCACTTGGCCTGCCGCTTACGGCATTGTCAGCACATTTTGTTCATATTGTTGAGCTTTTGTCTGAGCAGGTTGAACTGGATAGCGCCGATGTAGATCGCCTCGAAGCGCTCTTGAGCTACGGAGTCTCCTCATCCTGTGCTGCATCGGATCTCTCCCTTGAAGAGGGTGCAGCAGGGTATACCTGCTGGGTTGTGCCGAGGCCTGGAACGCTGTCTCCTTGGTCAAGTAAGGCGACGGATATACTGCATAACAGCGGCTTTTCCTCAAAAGTGGAGCGTGTGGAGCGCGGCATTGTCTATCGATTTACAACAGCGCAGCCGCTTTCAGAGCAGCAGCGCGATCAGCTGAACAGTCTTATTTATGATCGTATGGTTGAGGCGGTTTTTACGGATATGTCACAACTGGCCTTGTTGTTTGATCATCATGAGCCTAAACCGTTACGACATATTGATATTCTAAACGGTGGGGAAGAGGCGCTGCAGAGTGCGAATCGCTCGTTAGGACTTGCGTTGTCAGATGATGAGGTGCTCTATTTGGTGGAGAGCTTTCAGGCCTTAAAGCGAAACCCTACCGATGTTGAGTTGATGATGTTTGCTCAAGCAAACAGTGAACACTGTCGGCATAAAATTTTTAATGCCGACTGGGTGATCGATGGGGAACGTCAACCTAAATCGCTCTTTTCTATGATTCGCAATACCCGTGACACCAGCCCAGATAATATTCTTTCCGCATACTCCGATAACGCTGCCGTGATTGCAGGTTCAAAAGCCGGTCGATTCTATCCTGATATAAAAGAGGGGTTGCGTACGTACCGCTATCATGAAGAGCCGATTCATATATTAATGAAAGTAGAGACGCACAATCACCCTACCGCCATTGCGCCATTTCCAGGTGCTGCGACAGGCTCGGGTGGAGAGATCCGGGATGAAGGTGCGACAGGGTTGGGGGCTAAGCCAAAAGCGGGGTTAACGGGGTTCTCAGTTTCTAATTTGCGCATACCTGATTTTATCCAGCCTTGGGAGAGAGACCACTATGGTAAGCCAGATCGTATCGTCTCTGCGCTGGATATCATGATTGAGGGACCGATTGGGGGGGCAGCATTTAATAATGAATTTGGGCGCCCCAATATCAATGGCTATTTTCGGACGTATGAAGCGTCTGCCTTAAGTCAGCAGAAAGAGGGCCGTGTGGCGCCGGCCATGCGAGGCTATCATAAGCCGATTATGATAGCGGGTGGCCTGGGTAATATCAAAGCGGAGCATGTTGAGAAGAGGGCGATTCCTATTGGTTCAAAGCTCGTGGTTTTGGGTGGCCCGGCCATGCTGATTGGCTTAGGTGGAGGGGCAGCGTCCTCGGTTGATTCAGGTGCCAGTGATGCAGAGCTGGATTTCTCTTCGGTGCAGCGCGGCAACCCTGAAATGGAGCGACGTTGCCAAGAGGTGATTGATCAGTGTTGGCAACAAGGTGCCAATAACCCTGTCAATTTTATTCACGATGTCGGTGCCGGTGGCTTGAGTAATGCGCTGCCTGAGTTGGTAAAGGATGGTGGTTGCGGTGGTACCTTTGAGTTGCGAGAGGTGTTTAGCGCTGAATCAGGGCTCTCTCCATTGGAAATCTGGTGTAACGAGGCGCAAGAGCGCTATGTGCTCTCTGTTAACTCGTCA
>JAYPBG010000147.1:1661-4527 GCA_038124075.1 Gammaproteobacteria bacterium | reverse complement strand
TGGCCATCTGTCAGCGCGAGCGCTGCCCTTTTGCGGAAGTCGGTGTTGCGGTTGATAATGCCCAGATTCTTCTGAATGATCGGCAGTTTGAAAACAGCCCCGTCGACCTGCCAAAGCAGATTCTGTTTGGTAAGCCGCCGAAGATGGAGAGGGCATTTCAGCGTGTATCGGTCACACAGCCCGAGCTTGATCTATCTGCCGTTCAGTTGGATGAGGCGGTTGAGCGAGTATTGCGTCTTCCGGCCGTTGCCAGTAAGCAGTTTCTTATTACGATCGGTGACCGCTCGGTCACCGGTTTGATTGCGCGTGACCAGCTGGTTGGACCTTGGCAGGTGCCCGTGGCCGATTGTGGCGTTACCGCTGCCAGTTTTGACAGTTATGCCGGTGAGGCGATGGCCATGGGGGAGCGGACACCGCTGGCACTGATCGATGCGCCCGCAGCAGGTCGAATGGCGGTTGCTGAGGCGATCACCAATATTGCATCGGCATCAATAGAATCGTTAGGCGATATTAAGCTCTCGGCAAACTGGATGGCCGCCGCGGACGTGCCCGGTGAAGATCAAGCGCTCTATGATACGGTGAAGGCCGTCGGCATGGCGCTCTGCCCAGCGTTGGGCATTGCCATTCCTGTTGGTAAAGACTCAATGTCGATGCGCACCGTATGGCGTGATGAGAAAAGCGAGGGTGAGGAGGAGAAAAGTGTAACAGCACCGCTTTCGTTAATCGTGTCAGCGTTTGCACCCGTCACCGATATTCGAAAAACAGCCACGCCTCTGCTGTTGGGTTGTAATGGTGAGCACGCACCTGAGGAAACGGTGTTATTGTTGGTTGATTTAGGGTGTAAACAAAATCGTTTGGGCGGCTCTGCGCTGGCTCAAGTCTATAACCAGGTGGGTTCTAAGGGGCCGGATCTCGATGACCCTGAGCAGTTAAAGCGCTTTTTCTCATTTATTCAAGCGCTGCGTCAGCAGTCGTTGTTACTTGCCTATCATGACCGTTCAGACGGTGGGTTGCTTGTGACGCTCCTCGAAATGGCATTTGCCAGCCATACTGGACTGACGGTGCGTTTGGAGGGTGCTGAGGGTGATTCGTCGCTGTTGGCGCAGCTCTTCTCAGAAGAGTTGGGTGCGGTCATTCAAATTAAAAAATCGTTACTGGGTGATGTTGAGCGTCTTGCTGAACAGCATCAGATCAGAGAGCAGCTCAGTGTTGTTGCTGAGCCAAATTTTGAAGAGGATAGGGTGCGGTTGTATTGTGACGGTGTGCTGCACTTTGATAAGTCGCGCATTGATCTGCAGCGAGTATGGAGCGAAACCAGTTATCAAATACAGGCGCTCAGAGATAACCCGCGTCGAGCCGCGGAAGAGTTTGATGCGCTGTTGGATACAGAGGACCGAGGCTTACAGGTTGCGTTAACGTTTGATCGGGGCGAAGATATTGTGAAACCCTTTCTCAATCTCGGTGCAAAGCCTAAATTGGCTGTACTGAGAGAGCAGGGTGTTAACGGCCAAATTGAGATGGCAGCCGCTTTTGATCGTGCGGGGTTTGCGGCGGTTGATGTGCATATGAGTGACTTAATATCGGGTGGACAGCGGCTCTCTGACTTTCACGGATTGGTGGCGTGTGGTGGTTTCTCGTACGGGGATGTTCCACCTTTATCAGAATCGATTCGGAGCAGTTTGAGGCGCGCCTATCGCAGGTCAAAATCGGCGAGTCACGCTCGATTCTGTTTAAAGGGATGGAAGGCAGCTTAATGCCGATTATCGTCTCTCATGGGGAGGGGCGTGCAGCGTTTGGTGCTGATGCGGATCTCTCAACCCTACAGGCTGAACAGCAGGTGGTGCTGGGGTATACGGATTGCAATGGGAAACCGATTGAGCGTTATCCAAATAACCCGAATGGCTCACCGGAAGGTGCGAACGGCTTCTGTAACCGCGATGGCCGAATTACCATTATGATGCCGCATCCAGAGCGTTGCTACCGCACGATGCAGATGTCCTGGAGTCCAGAGCATGAAGGTATGCTGTTGGCGAGTGCGCCTGAAAAGCCTCTGTTTGATCGTTTAACGGATCGAAGCCCGTGGGCGAGAATGTTTGAAAATGCGCGTGTCTGGCTAGGATAGATTATTGATCGATGCTTGTGATGGGTGTTTGTTATGGATACTGGTGATGGATGCTGAAAGCGACGTGCCGAAAAAAATGTATAAGCTGGTCTTTTTTGTGCCCGAATCGCACTTGGAGCTGGTGAAAGAGGCTGTTTTTCAAAAAGGCGCAGGCCGTATCGGCAACTATGATTCATGCTGTTGGCAGGTAAAAGGCGTAGGGCAGTTTCGCCCGCTTGACGGTGCGGACCCTTATATTGGGGGTGTGGGTGCTGTGGCGTCAGTGGAGGAGTATCGGGTTGAACTGGTGTGTGAGCGTGACTGCATCCGTGCCGTCGTAGAGGCTCTAAAAGCGGCCCATCCCTACGAAGAGCCCGCGTATGATGTCTGCGCGTTGGCTGTAATCGAGAATCTATGACCTGCATGCTTACGTGCGTGAGCATGGCTTTGATTACACGTTAGACTTTGAGATGACGGTTGACAAGCTCATCAGTCAGCTCATTTAAGCTGCCTTCAGCCACGTTTCGCCCCTTCTCCATGATGATAAAATTATCGGCTACTTTTTTTGCAAAGGGCAGCTTCTGTTCAACGATTAATAGGGTCATGGCCTCTTCCTCTTTCAGCCGTGTAATCACATCGCCAATCTGAGAGACAATGTTGGGTTGAATGCCTTCGCAAGGTTCATCTAATATCAGTAGCGTGGGCTCAAGGAGCAGCGCCCGTGCAATGGCGAGTTGTTGCTGTTGCCCCCCAGAGAGGTCGCCG
>JAYPBG010000147.1:0-1618 GCA_038124075.1 Gammaproteobacteria bacterium | reverse complement strand
CCTGTTGAGCATCTCTTTTAACACGGGAAATAGGTGGAAGATCCGGTTCAGTGCTTGGCGATTGAATCTGCGCTTTACTTGACCGGCGACTTTGAGATTCTCTTCTACGGTCAGTTGTCCAAAGATGTCTCGCCCTTGGGGTACGTAACCGATACCGGCTTTTGCTCGGTATTCAACATTTTTTTTATTGAGTGATTGACGGTTGAATTGAAGTTCTCCTGAACGTATGGGCAGCAGCCCCATGATGCACTTTAACAGTGTTGTCTTGCCGACCCCGTTGCGCCCCATAATGCAGGTGCACTTGCCTTTTGGGGCGACGATATTAAGATTCCATAAAATGTGGCTTTGGTCGTAAAACTGGTTAATGTCGGATGCGATAAACATATCTTAGCCTCCTGTCAACGGTACGCTTTTGGGTAGGTGCGTTTTCTAAATGGCCTCTTCTCCGAGGTAGACCTCAATGACGCTGGGGTTTGACTGTATGGCGTCCATTGAGCCTTCGGCCAAAACGCTGCCTTGGTGCAGTACTGTCACTTTCTTTTGCGCGATAGCGCGTACAAAGGCCATGTCATGTTCTACAACAACGACGGAGTGTTCGCCTGCCAAGCTCGTGAGCAGTTCCGCTGTCTTTTCAACCTCGTGCGGTGTCATGCCTGCAACGGGCTCATCGACCAATAATATTTCGGGTGATTGCGCTAGAAGCATGCCGATCTCTAGCCACTGCTTTTGGCCGTGGGAGAGCTGTTTACCTTCCGTATGGATTAAGTCGACTAAGCCAATGAGTGCTAAAAGCTCATGGATGCGATCTTTCTGCTCACTTGAGAGCCTGTGAAAGAGGGCTTTAAAGACAGAGCGCGGGCCCGCCAAGGCTAACTCTAAATTTTCAAAGACGGTCAGGCTCTCAATGCAGGTGGGTTTTTGAAATTTTCGGCCGATGCCCAGTGATGCAATGGTTGCTTCATCAAGTTGAGTTAAGTCGTGATCTCGAAAAAAAATATCACCGCTATCCGGCTTCGTTTTTCCGGTAATGACATCCATCATGGTCGACTTACCTGCGCCGTTGGGGCCAATGATGGTGCGTAACTCACCGGGCTCAATGGCGATGCTGAGATTGTTTAATGCCTTAAAGCCGTCAAAGCTGATGGTGACGCCACTTAGGTAGAGCGCCGGCGTGGGAGCTTCATGAGCCATGGCCGTTTCTCCTTGTTGAATGCGATTGATTTCATCGTTTTGAAGAGGCCCACCATGCCTTTTGGAAGGTAGATGGTTGTCAGCACAAAAAGCCCGCCCAACATAAATAACCAGGCATCTGGCATGGCGGCGGTAAAGTAGGTTTTTGCATAGTTCACTAAAACAGCGCCGATGATGGCGCCATACAAGGTACCGCGTCCACCGATGGCGACCCAAATAACGATCTCAATGGAGTTGATGGGGGAGAACTCACCAGGGTTGATGATGCCCACTTGCGGTACGTACAGTGCACCGGCGATGCCCGCGAGTATGGCAGAAAAGACAAAGATCGCCAATTTATAGTGTTCGACACGGTAGCCTAAGAAGCGCGTGCGGCTCTCGGTATCTCTGATGGATATTAATACACGGCCGAGTTTTGCATCGGTGA
>JAYPBG010000146.1:1673-8800 GCA_038124075.1 Gammaproteobacteria bacterium | reverse complement strand
TCCATCCTCGACCCCCCTCCACTCCAGCTCTGCCGCTTCCGCAGGCGTTCCTTGAACCATAGTGTAAAATTTCGTTTGAAACTCTTCTGGGGTACAGATGAGTGGTTTATTGAACAACACTTTTACGGTCGAAACCTTATCTGCCCTATTTTTCTTTGCTAACGCCAGAACGCTTTCAACCAGTTTCGCTATCGATCCATTTTCAAGCATCGTTCTTCGACCTCTCTCAATAATTTAAAAGGTGCCTTTGCTTTATGGTATCAACATCATAGATAGATTGAAACAATCACTGTAATAACGTTTTAGAATGAGCGTTATAACATTTTATTTATAATAAAATATCTTACTCCTTTATCAGCCTCAATAAATAGTCACCATAGCCGCTTTTCACAAGCTCATTCGCCTGTTCACTCAACGCTTCACGATCAATATACCCTTTTTTATAAGCGATCTCTTCTGGACAGGCCACTTTCAATCCCTGCCGTTTTTCTATAATCCTAATAAAGTTGGCGGCATCCAACAACGACTCATGCGTACCTGTATCCAACCACGCTGTGCCACGACTAAAGAGCTCCACATATAACTGATGATTATCTAAATAGACTTTATTCACATCCGTAATCTCCAACTCTCCTCGTGACGATGGTTTGATCGATTTTGCAATATCAACCACTTGATCATCATAGAAATAGAGACCCGTTACAGCATAGTTGGATTTTGGGTGTTTAGGTTTCTCTTCAATATCAACCACCTGATTATCCCTATCAAATGCGACCACACCGTAGCGTTCTGGATCCTCTACAGAGTAGCCGAACACCGTTGCACCTTGCTCTTTCTTAGCACAACGCTGGAGCTGTTTGGAGAGCCCTTCAGAGTGAAAAATATTATCCCCCAGAATCAAGCAGGCAGGGCTACCGTCAAGAAACGGCTCACCAATAATAAATGCTTGCGCTAAACCATCTGGTGAGGGCTGTACCTCATATTGAAGCTCAATCCCCCACTGCGAACCATCACCTAAAAGTGCCCGAAACGCCTCCTCATCTCTGGGCGTCGTAATGATGAGAATCTCTTGAATACCCGCTAACATTAATGTTGTCAGAGGGTAATAGATCATCGGTTTATCATAAACGGGCATTAACTGCTTACTCACGGGCAGTGTTAATGGAAAAAGACGTGAGCCGCATCCGCCCGCCAATATAATACCTTTATACATGTTACAATGACCTCCTATTCCTTATTCTTAATCTATAATCAAAACGACTATAGCTGCTTTACAAGTAATGTACCTATACTGTTACCTCACGCCTTTTTAAGGCTCAGTGAGTTTAAGTTGTACCCTCTTAGCCCCCCAATTCCCAGGTTTTGACATAAACTGCCCGGAACACGGGGCACCACAATATTCACAACAGCCCGATGCTAAATGCCATTCCAATAGCTTATACCAATCTCGGCGAATCAATCGCCTCTGGCACACGTGACAATAGGTGGTATCCCCCTCCTCGTAATGCGCATTCCCGGTGTATACATAACGAATACCCGCACCCAGAGCCGTATCGCGTGCCCGAATCAGCGTTGCCAGGGGCGTGGGTTCAATATCCATCATTTTATACTCAGGATGAAATGCCGAAAAATGGAGTGGTACTTCATAGCCCAAATGCTCAACAATCCATTCAGACATCCGTTGAATCTCCTCATCTGAGTCATTTTGTCCTGGAATCAGCAATGTGGTTATTTCAAACCATACGTCAGTCTCTCTTTTTAAATAGCAGAGTGTATCCAAGACTGGCGCCAGGTGTGCACCTGTTAGTTTCCAGTAGAATGCCTCTGTAAACGCTTTCAAATCGACATTAACGGCATCCATACAACGAAAAAAATCCTCTCTCGGTGCTTCGCAGATGTACCCAGCTGTAACAGCCACGGTTTTAATGCCTTTGTCATGACATGCTTGGGCCACATCGATCGCATACTCATGAAAAATCACTGGGTCATTATAAGTAAATGCAACGCTGGTACATCCAGCTTCATATGCAGCCTCCGCCAATTTTCCAGGTTCGGCTTTCGAGGCCAAAGTATCCATCTGACGAGACTTGCTGATGTCCCAATTCTGACAAAACTTACAAGACAAATTACAGCCCGCCGTGCCAAATGAGAGCACCGAGCTGCCTGGATAAAAATGGTTGAGTGGTTTTTTTTCAATAGGATCAATGACAAAGCCACTCGATCGCCCATAGGAGGTCATCACAACCGCATTGTTCAATCGTGCCCTGATATAACAGAGTCCGCGCTGCTGTTCGCGTAATTTACATGCCCTCGGACAAAGGTCACACTGTATTCGACCATCTGGGAGCCAATGCCAATAGCGGGTAGGCACTGTGAATCGATCGGATATTATCTCGTTCATCTTTCACCACCTCCAATATTAAGCCTCTAAAAAATTTTAACGCCATCCTATTCAGTGTGTGACACCGTTATCATCTAATATACTCAATCAACGGCTCATCGGAAAAACAGGATCGCTTATCTTTTTTCGCTCTTACCTATCAATATTTGAACAATACTTACTATAGAAAATGAGCATTTTTCAGTTGGGTATGAGACAGCATAATGAGAGCAACGACTAGAGAGAATAGTTATAAGGTAAAAAAAAATGTATTTTCGCTTATTGAGACCATCATGGTTTTGACCATGGTTGGCATAACACTCTCCATTGCCATACCCAGCTTTAAAGGACACGCTAACGACAATCAGCTACGCAACAATATAAATGATTTAAGTGCCGCCCTTCAGTTTACACGAAGTCAGGCCATTCGGTTACGACGTGATGTCACCATATGTTCAAGCAGTGATCAGAGCAACTGCAGCAGTAGCAATATATGGGAACAGGGCTGGGTTATCGCTTATACAGATGAATCCGATTCAAGAATCATTCTTAGAGTCCATGACCCTCTGATAAGCGGCTCACTTCGTAGCGGGGGATTAAGCAATGCCAGCTTGCTGCGTTTTTCCAACAACGGATCACTAGCACAAGGCCAACAAGCCGGTACATTTGTGAGTTGTGATGATCGAGGTAATCAAGATGCCCGAGCGCTTATTGTGAATAATCTCGGGTTTGTTCATGTTGCCTATGACAGCAATGAAGATGGCATACAGAACGACCATAATGGTACGAATATCAGCTGCCCTAACACTTAAGAAATACGAAGCCAATATTAAGCCAATACTAGGCAAAGAAAAGATAAGAATAAAATGGAATGAGCACATAAACAGGCGCCCTACTCAGGCTCGTTATATACGCTGTTTGAGTCGGAATCCCTATCATCGAGAGGCAAAAGTAATATGAACATTACAACCCCTAAGCGACACTTAATGAGTACTCGATATCAAAGCGGTTTTACCATCATGGAAATTTTAGTCGCTTTTTTTATCTCACTGATTGGGCTTCAGGGCTTGATTGCGATTCAATCACTCAGCTTAGGCAATGCCCAGGGCAGCTATTATAGAGCACAGGGCATAACGCTTCTAAACGATATTGCAGGGCGCATGAATGCCAACCCACAAGGGGTCTCTGATGGTGATTATAACGGATTCAGCAGCAGCAGCGCTCCTGAACGACCTGATTGCATCAGCTCAACCTCTGGATGCTCTGCAGCACAAATCGCAGCACGCGACCTCAATGCCTGGGCAACCCACTTTAGTAACGTGAATGAGATGGATAATTACGCATCCACACTGCCCAACGGAAGCGGTACAATTGCGCGCCAAGAAGATGGCTCATTTCTAATAACCGTGAACTGGGATGAAACACGATGGAATGCCGATTTAGGTGAAGGAGCAGACAGAGAAGTGGTTCAGACGTCCGTCAATAGAAATATTAATATCCTTATACCTTTTTAACATAAAATAAAAATAGATAAGTAGTGCGATGTTTTCTATGAACAACTTCGAAACAGGTAAAAACGTAATGGTGATCATGAAAACTAATACGGTGAACACTTGTGAAAAAGAGATAAGGCCAAAAATGTTTCAGTACTCATCAGGCGTGACGCTGGTTGAACTTCTGATCGCCTCTGCATTGAGCATTACCATCCTCGGTGGTATGCTGCACTTAATGGAAGGGACCAAAATAACCAGCCGACTCAACGAATCCCTCTCAAGTATTCATCTCACCGGTCACTATACATTGGATACCCTTAGACATGCTCTAAAGTATCGTGGCTTTGAGGGCTGCAAACGCCCCGTCAGTTTAGACCCCACCCAAGAGAGCCTGATTGACTGGAACGAGGGAGCTGAATTCACCTCAATCACATCAAGCAACTTTCCACTGACCAATGTCGCCCAAAGCTCTCTGCGAGGCCACGAAGTGGATGCCAATGGCGTTTGGTCACCCGAACCCAACGCTGACCTTGTTACATTAAGAGACAGTGTAACGCCCTCTCCACGGCCTAACAGTGATGTCATCAGTGTCTACTACGTTTCTTCAGATGCTGTTCCTTTAAACACCGATATGACAGTATTGAGCGACAATCTACAGATCAATGATGCAACGCTGACCTTTGCACAAAATGACCAGGTCTTAATAGGTGACTGTTCACGATCAGACATTTTCGAAATATCAAATGCACCCGGCAGCTCATTACCCATCACACTGGAGCATGCTGACTCTGTCAATGCATCGGAGAATTTGTCCTACCTTTTTCAAACCAATGCCGAGTTAAGGCTCGCCTATGTAGATACGTATTATGTTGGCGACACCGGAAGAGAGACCGAAAATGGTGATACCGTTTATGCACTGTACCGCTTTCGAAATGGGTCCTCAACGGAAATTGTAGAAGGCGTTGAAAATTTACAGCTCCTTTATGGTGAAGAGTTGGCAACAGGCAATGTGCGCTACTTAACCGCCGACGATGAAAACCTAAATATGCGTGTTGTCAGCCGTATTGAACTCGGCATGCTGATCTACCATCAAAGCCATATTACTCAAACGGATGATACCCGTTCTTACGCGTTACCTGGCGAGACGATACTCGCACCGGACGATGCCCTTCCCGCATCCACGGCAACACATTTAGGTGGCAGATACCTTCGAAAGGTCTTCACTGAAACCATTCATATGTTAAATAGGAGCTGAGCCATGATTGTACGTTCACCTGTAATATACAAAAGAGAACAACAGGGTGTTGTACTGGTCTTGGGTCTCATCTTTATGGCCATTGTGTCCGGACTCACGATCAGCAGCATTAATAACTCAACACTCATTGAAGAAATATCATTCAATACGCAGGAGTCGGCTTATGTGAAACAGGGCACAGAGAATGCCGCAGCGCGCTCGTTAACCAATACCACATGGGTTAATACTGCATTAAGAATTATGGATGATGGATCAACCGCTCAATTCCCTAATTACGACATTACCTTTGATACAAACACTCAACTTACTGCTACATCGACCTTAAGTGCCTTTAGAGAGGTTGTACCTGGATATACCATCGACACCGAATCAGACATTTCCTTTATAAGGCTGCAAATAGACAGTGATGCTGAGTTAAGTACGATCGATATCGAATCCAGAATGACTTACGGTTATATGCGCTTAGGGGCAGGAGGCTAGCAGTATTAGGGTCATGGTTTCTTTCCAGTACACCGAGCAAGTGAATAAATCCGATATTTAAAAATAACTCGGCTCTAACGAATCTACGAGGTTATCAAATGGATATAAAAAAAACCAACGGTTTCTCCTTAACGGAGCTTATGATCACCATTGCTATCATCGGTATACTGGCTGGACTATCCTATCCTACCTATCTCGACTATGTTCGTGGCAGCATTCGACATGGTGCGCAAGGCGCTCTCGAGCGTCTTGCCTCTGAAATGCTTCGCTCACGAAGCACAACAGCCACCCATAACTTCGCGGGATTAACCAATGACAATGGCACACCTATTTCAACACTCTTTCCAAGCCAACTTCCGCTTGACAGTGAAACGAAAACTCACACCATCACCATTACACTGAATGCCACAGCCAATCAATTCACCCTCACCGCTACCCCGATTGAAGGCAGCACCATGGAATATGATGGTGCTCTTACACTCTCAAGTACTGGTGCAAAAACGTGGAACGGTGCGTCCGGTTGGGAGTAGTTATCAGATAACGGTACAAACATCAATCAGACTAAAAATCAATCAATCTTTCCCTTCTCTCATGCAAAATCACTGTGTTAGTTCAACGTGACCAAAATCCATGCGCGTTAAGGAAGTAAATAATTTAGAATCTAAGTCAAGTTTTGCGTGCAAAAAAGATATTCCGTTATATAATAGTTTCTATACTTAATATTGATAACGGGAACCGATTATTATGTATGCTGAAGCTGATCTCGAAATAAAGACCGATAAATTACCAAAAAATGGCCTAGGCAACATGAGCAGCTTTTCGAAGTACTTCTCGAATATTAAGGCCGAAGGTATCGACTATGTTCAGAGCCTAAAACTCCAGCTGAACCAACCTGAAATCGAGCGCCCCCCTAAAGAGTTCATATTGGCTGAAATATCCAATATGTTGAGCATACCAAGATCCACGATCCGTGACAGAGAAAAGAATGGCTCACTCACCTATAATCCCCCAACCATTGAAGGCTCTAAGCGAATATATACCTTTGATGATCTTGAGCGCATAAGAGAGCATTTTGGGAAAGGTTTTTTCAACGGTAAAACTGAACGCCCCTCACATTTAGAACCGATCGTGCTTACCTACTCGATGTTAAAAGGCGGCGTAGCAAAAACAACGCAAAGCACTCATATGGCAGCCAGTTGTGCACTTGCCGGTCTAAAAACCCTTTTCATCGATCTCGACCCTCAGGCAAGTGGCACATTAATGTTAGGCATTGTGCCCGAGCTTGACACCTCAATCCGTTCTACAATCTGTGATGCCCTTATTGAAGACCCAAACACCATTAATGACGTCATTAAACCCACTCACTATGCCCCACTGGATATCATTCCATCTGGGCTAGAGCTTCAGGTTGCTGATCTTGTTTTAACCAATGAAAAGGAAGGCAATGCAGAAAAGCTAGGAGCCCCACTCTATCGGCTCAAACAAGCCATCGAGCACATTAAAAAAGAGTATGACTGCA
>JAYPBG010000146.1:0-1663 GCA_038124075.1 Gammaproteobacteria bacterium | reverse complement strand
TCTTTAACTCTATAGTGGCCTCCAATGGTATCATTATGCCAGTTACTCCAACCATGCTCGCTTTTGGCTCATCGATAAGCTTTACAAAAACATTGGCTGAATTCAGTGAAGGCTTAGCCTATGCGGAGCAGAATGCCGAACTCCCTTACCTTGCCAGTAATGATATCTTCAAAATTGTTATTACCAATGATCCTGAAAATGCCGAATCACGTGCCGTTACTCGCTTGATTCGTTCACTCTATGGCTCTCTTGTGCTGCCCACCTCTATGGTCAAAACCATCGCGCTTGAACGTTCACAAAACGATCTTGGCTTACTCTTTGACACAAAACGCTCTGAGATTCGTGGTTCTAAAGAGTCGTTTGCCCGCGGCCTTAACGCAATGCAGAACATCAATAAGGATATTTTAATGCTATTTAAGGAACATTGGGGGCTCTCTTTATGACTAAAAAATACTCCACCAAAGAGACGCCCATGGATATCATGTTGGCAAGTCTTCAAGGCAAGTCCAAGGCTCGCTCTCAAACCATACACTCAGATGCTGAACTGAGCGACCCTGACCCAGATACAGATACAGATACAGATACAGATACAGAAACAGATAATAGCCATGTAGACCTCGACAACGTCAGAAATCGTAATGAATCATGCGATAAATTAAACTCGGTTGATAACCGCACTCACTCCACATCGAAAGAGCTTACAGATCGCCACTCTAACAAACAAACCATAATGGACGATTGGATCAATCGCATCATTGAAATTGATCCTCATACCATTCGACCTTGGCAGTTTGCCGATCGCCCCGAAAGTGAGCTTGAACACATTGATGAACTTGCTGATGATATTAAGCATAATGGCCAAAGCACACCTATTCTTGTCCGCTCTCTAGACGCACCCGATGGCCAGATTCAATATGAATATATATTCGGATGTCGCCGTATAGAAGCCTGTCGTAAAATCGGTGTTAAAGTTAAAGCCACTGTGAGCACTGAGCAAGACTTACCAGATGCAAAAGCTTTTGCCTGGATGTTCAGTGAAAATGAGCAGCGACAGGGTATAAGCAGCTGGGCCAGATGTGTCAGCTTTCAACACATACTTTCCAGCGGTATCTACCGCAGTAAACGTGAGCTGAGTATATCCATCGGTAAACACGAAGACTACATCAGAGAGATCACAATATACAGCCGTATACCTGAAGACCTAACAAAGGCAATTGGCCATCTATCTAAAGTCAGTATTGGTACAGCTAAAGAGATCGTTTCTCTTGCAAAGGACGAACGGAACAACTCGGTTCTTCTGGCTTTGGCTGACCTTATCAGAGATGGAATTTCACCCTCTGCGCTGCGCAAACGCGTTCTCCAACAACGAGGAAAACAAACCAACTCGGTTTCGAATTTTTCTACAAAGAACGGTGAAAGCATTTCCATTGCTCATTTAACCGATGGCTTCAAAATCAAGCTGAGCCATTCGCTTATTGAGAAGCTATCGACAAAAGACCTTGGTAAAACGCTTATTGATTTTTTAAATCAGCATACTTAAAGATGTAATGCTTTCGAAAGGGACTGAACATCATCCGGGATGCATCCCGGACTTTGAAAAGAGACTGAACACCATCCGGGATGCATCCCGGACTTTTGAAAAGAGACTGGACACCATCCGGGA
>JAYPBG010000145.1:0-8831 GCA_038124075.1 Gammaproteobacteria bacterium | reverse complement strand
GGTCAGAGAGCTGTTTGCAGGCACGCAAGAAGCTCGCTCACGCGGTTACAAGCCTGGAAGATTCAGTTTTAACGTCAAAGGGGGGCGCTGTGAATCCTGCCAAGGAGATGGCCTTATCAAAGTAGAAATGCACTTTCTACCTGATATTTATGTGGCTTGCGATCACTGCAAAGGTGCACGCTACAATCGAGAAACCTTAGACATCAAATATCGTGGAAAAAACATCTACGATGTACTTAATATGAATATTGAAGAGGCGTTAGCCTTCTTTCAGGCCATTCCTGCAATTGCCAACCGCTTAAAAACCCTGGTAGATGTAGGGCTCTCATACATTACACTGGGTCAATCTGCTACCACACTGTCAGGAGGCGAAGCACAACGTATTAAGCTCGCAAAAGAGCTCTCAAAGCGGCCGACTGGGAAAACATTGTACATATTAGACGAACCAACAACCGGGCTCCACTTTCATGATATACAACAGCTCCTTGCCGTCTTGGGCCGGTTGCGAGATCAAGGCAACTCCCTTGTCGTTATAGAGCATAATTTAGACGTTATTAAACGTGCAGATTGGGTAATAGACCTGGGCCCAGAAGGAGGCGAAGAGGGTGGAGAGATCGTGGCAGAAGGGACACCTGAGCATATCACAACAATAAAAGCCTCTCACACTGGCCGCTTTCTTAAACCCCTGCTAGATTGACCCCCGCTTGAGCAGCGGTCTTGGAGATCGCATAAAAGCAAAAAGGCCACGATGCATCGTGGCCTTTTTAAAATAGATTAAGCTCTATGCTAGAACCTATCGGTTTTGCTACTAAGCAGCAGCACCATCCGAGTCATCGCTGACTGCATCTTCACCAGGTAATGGGCGGTCAACCAGCTCAACATAAGCCATAGGCGCTTTATCACCATCTCGATAACCACATTTCAAAATCCTGAGATACCCACCTGGACGCTCTGCGTAACGAGGACCTAAGACTTCAAAAAGCTTTTTAACGGCAGCTTTATCACGAATACGGTCGAAAGCCAGGCGTCGGTTAGCAACACTGTCCTCTTTTGAAAGAGTGATAAGAGGCTCAGCAACACGTCTCAACTCTTTTGCTTTTGCCACAGTTGTTTTAATGAATTCATGCTCAACCAAAGAAGCCGTCATATTTTTAAACATGGCTTTTCGGTGGCTGCTATTTCGATTCAGTTTACGACCAGCATTACGATGTCTCATAGTTCTACCCTTGCTCTACTACCACCCAGAACCATCATTTAGCACTCAAGTTCCAGGATGCCAGAGCAGTAATATAATTACTGCTCCATTAAATATATATTTTGTGTTGTAACATGTTACCGATTTTTAAGGTTCAACCGCTCATCACCTTTAAGACTGTTTGGCGGCCAACTTTCTAAGCGCATCCCCAAAGCCAATCCTTTTGATGCTAAAACATCCTTTATTTCGGTTAACGACTTTTTACCTAAATTAGGCGTTTTCAATAGCTCAACCTCTGTTCGTTGAACCAAATCACCAATATAGTAAATATTCTCTGCTTTCAAGCAGTTTGCAGAACGAACTGTCAGCTCTAAATCATCAACCGGTCGAAGGAGAATCGGATCGATTTGCTCATTCGGTTCCTCATGCTCCGGCTCACTGTCCTGCTCCATATCCACAAAGATAGATAACTGCTGCTGAAGAATGGTTGCAGCACGCTTAATCGCCTCTTCAGGGTTGATGGTTCCATTGGTTTCTAAATCGATTACCAGTTTATCCAAGTCAGTGCGCTGCTCAACACGCGCATTCTCAACAACATAGGCAACTCGACGAATTGGACTATAACTCGCATCCAAAGAGAGCTTGCCAATTGAGTGAGCTTCCTCTTCATCAATCGTCTGAGCATCCACCGGTACATACCCGCGCCCTTTTGTAACACGCAGACGCATGCTTAGACGACCCTCATCATTCAGATTAGCAATAACATGATTAGGATTAACAATTTCGATATCATGATCGGTTGCAATATCACCGGCTGTTACTGCACCTTGACCTGATTTATTCAGCTCTAAAACAGCCTCTTCTTTTTCATGCATTCTTAAAGCAACACCTTTAAGGTTCAGCATGATTTCTATAAGGTCTTCTTGGACCCCTTCCAAGGTACTGTACTCATGTCTAGCACCCTCAATTTCTGCTTCTGAGATTGCACTACCAGGCATACTGGAGAGCAATATTCTGCGCAGTGCATTACCAAGTGTATGTCCGAAACCCCTCTCTAAAGGCTCTAGAGTCACTTTTGCGTGAGTGCCAGATATCTCATTAACTTCAATGTTTTTAGGCGTAAGAAAATCTTGATTTGAGCGTTGCATAAATAACCTCTAAGTAGATGACTTACTTTGAGTATAGCTCTACAATTAAGTTCTCGTTAATTTCAGCAGACAGATCTGAGCGTTCTGGAACAACTTTAAATGTTCCACTTTTCTTAGAGCGATCAACTTCAACCCACTCAGGTAAGCCTCGGACTTCCGCCAGATCTTGTGCTGCTTGAATCCTCAATTGATTCTTAGCTTTTTCACGAATACTTACAATCTGGCCTGGCTTAAGCTGATACGAAGGTACATTAACTGTTTGGCCATCAACCGCAATTGCTTTATGAGTAACCAACTGGCGCGCTTCAGCTCTTGTAGATCCAAAACCCATGCGGTAAACCACGTTATCCAGTCTACTTTCTAACAACTGAAGGAGGTTCTCACCTGTTGCACCTTTCCTTCTTGCTGCTTCTTTATAGTAGCCTCGGAACTGCTTTTCAAGCACACCGTACAACCTTCTGACTTTTTGCTTCTCTCTGAGCTGCAAACCATAATCTGAAAGCCTTCCTCTTCTTTGACCTTGCTGGCCTGGTGCAGAAGAAGCCTTACACTTATCGTCAAACGCTCTAACACCGCTCTTTAAAAATAAGTCGGTGCCCTCTCTTCTAGCAAGTTTACACTTTGGTCCTCTATATCGAGCCATAAAACTACCCTCTCTTTATACTCTACGTTTCTTCGGTGGACGGCACCCATTATGAGGAATTGGCGTTTTATCAGTAATGCTACCAATTTTATAGCCGACGCTATGAAGTGCTCTCACCGATGACTCGCGTCCTGGACCTGGTCCTTTTACAAGAACATCGATATTTTTTAACCCATACTGCTCCATTGCAGCCTGACCAGCTTTTTCAGCCGCTACCTGAGCAGCAAAAGGTGTGCTCTTACGTGAACCACGAAATCCACAACCTCCTGCAGTAGCCCACGACAGTACATTACCCTGTCGATCGGTCAATGTAATGATCGTATTGTTAAATGATGCGTGAACGTAAGCCAGCCCATCAGCTACTGACCGTTTTGCTTTCTTTTTTGCCCGACTAGGTTGTGATCTTGCCATGTCTGTATTTGCCTCAGCTACACATTAAAAACTTCAACTTCAATAATTAAATTTGTACAGTAAAACGACTAGCGCTTAACAGGCTTTCGAGGCCCTTTACGCGTACGCGCATTTGTTTTGGTCCGCTGCCCACGAAGAGGCAGGCTTCTACGGTGACGAATACCTCGATTACACCCTAAATCCATCAACCGCTTAATGTTCATCGAGACTTCCCGCCGGAGATCACCTTCAGTTTTATACCGTCCAACTTCATTTCGGATAGCATCCAGCTCAGCTTCAGTGAGTTCTGACACTTTTCGAGTAGGCTCTAAGTTTAACGCTGTGCAAATATTAATTGCACTGGTTCTACCAATTCCGAAAATATAGGTCAAAGATATAACAAGGTGTTTATTATCCGGAATATTTACACCAGCAATACGGGCCATTAGCTCAACTCCAATTTAACACTTTTTCGAACCAACAATACAACTGGTGCTTTGTTGATCACCTAAACTCTTACTCAGCATTCTAAATGAATAAAAAGCATCCAAATCTAATACACTCAATCCTGGGATATTTAGTACAGCAGTCTACACAGCTTTCAAGCCTTTCGTATGCCTTGCCTAGTTATAAGATACTTAATCCGGGCAGCGCCTGCTTGTAGTAAATTAGTCCACTCAGTGGCCGCGAATCATAGCGGCTAAAGACTATAAAATCAAATCTAATTAACCCTGTCTTTGCTTATGACGAGGCTCAGAACTGCAGATCACCCTCAGACTGCCCTTTCTTTTAATGATCTTACAGTTTCTACAAATCTTTTTAACGGATGCTCGTACTTTCATCTTGAAATACCCCTAATTCAAACCATACATAACTTTATAATCATCTCTCACACCCTAGGTGGTGCCATAACCTGTCAGATTCGACTTTTTCAAAAGCCCTTCATATTGGTGCGAAATGAGATGCGATTGTACCTGAGACATAAAGTCCATAACAACCACTACAACAATCAATAGCGATGTTCCACCTAAATAAAACGGAACATTAAATAAGATCTGCAAAAATTGCGGTAATAAGCAGACCAGCGTCATATATATCGATCCTACCAATGTCAAGCGACCCAGCACCGTATCAATATAGCGCGCAGACTGTTCACCAGGTCTAATACCCGGTATATATGCCCCTGAGCGCTTTAAATTGTCAGCGACATCTTTAGGATTAAACATCAATGCTGTATAAAAGAAGCAGAAGAAGATGATTCCAGCTGCAAACAGCACTACGTATAAAGGCTGACCAGGGCTTAATGCCTGCGACATAGCCTGAAGCCACTCTAGATCTTTTGAGTTACCCACCCACTGCCCAATACTTGCAGGAAACAGGAGGATGCTGGTAGCAAAAATAGGCGGTATTACACCTGCCATATTAACCTTCAAGGGTAGATGGCTCTGCTGCCCTTGGTACACCTTCCTACCTACCTGCCGTTTGGCATAATTAACGGTGATCCGTCTTTGCCCTCGCTCAATAAAGACAACAAAAGCGACGACCGCTATTGATAAAGCAAATATAAACAGCAACACCAATAGGTTCATATCACCCTGACGGGCAGATTCTAGTGCCTGCCCAACAGCAGATGGCAAGCCAGCTACAATGCCGGCAAAGATGATCATTGAGATACCATTACCGATACCCCTTTCAGTAATCTGTTCACCCAACCACATTAGGAACATGGTTCCTGTTACCAGGCTGATTACGGCTGTAAATATAAACGCAGGGCCTTCTACTATGGCTATCCCTTGACTTTGAAGGCCAACAGCCATGCCAATCGATTGCAAAGTACCTAAAAAGAGCGTGCCCCAGCGCGTATACTGGCTAATTTTTCGCTTACCCGCTTCGCCTTCTTTCTTCAGCTGCTCCAGCTGAGGCGATACAGCGGTCATAAGCTGCATAATGATGGAGGCCGAGATATAGGGCATTATGCCGAGCGCCAGAAGACTCATTCTCTCAAGCGCACCACCTGAGAACATATTGAATAAGCCAACAATGGTCCCTTCATTCTCTCTAAAGAGCGCTGCTAAACGCTCAGGGCTGATGCCCGGAACAGGAATATGCGCTCCAATCCGATAAACCAGCATAGCAAGCAATAAGAACTTAATCCTCTGCCAGAGCTCTCGCATACCTTGCTGATCGCTCATTGCCCTTTGTGCACCCTTTTTTGCTCGATCCTTTGCCATGTAATCCTATTTTCTCAACCCTGTTTAAGAATCGCACCACCAAGCTTTTCAATAGCTTCGCGTGCACCTTTTGTTACCGTTATATCTGTTCCGTCAATCTCAACTTTCTTAGTAAGATCCCCAGACAACATAATTCGAGCTCGCGTTGAGGTCTTCTTAATCAGGCCAGAGTTTTTTAGAACCTCAATGGAGACCGTTTCACCTTCTAGAGCATTAAGCTCTGAGGTGCGTATCTCTTCAGTTACTCGACCAATTCTAGAGCTAAAACCAAATTTTGGCACTCTTCTTTGAAGAGGCATTTGGCCACCCTCAAAACCGGGCTTGATACTTGCTCCACTTCTTGATTTCTGACCTTTATGACCGTGGCCACACGTTTTACCCGAACCACTCCCCATTCCGCGTCCTACGCGATTCTTTTTTGGTCGTGATCCCTTCGATGGCTTTAGTGTATTCAAAAACATAATTTCTATTCCTCTACAACCTCTAAGAGATAGTTAGCCTTGTTGACCATCCCTCTTGTACAAGGATTATCGACCACTGTGGCAACTTGTCCAATCTTTCTTAATCCCAAGCCTCTTACACATGCTATGTGCTTCTTATTACGACCAGAGGTACTTTTTACCAACTTAACCTTGAATGAATTTTGATCTGCCGACATATCTTTCTACCTAGCTATTTAGGCCCTACCTACCAATAAAATAGGCTCACACTATGAATATCTATGATACTGCACAAAAAGTACAAGCACCTCTTAGCTTACGACTCGCTCAACAGGCAGTCCACGCTTTGCAGCAACCTCTTCTGGTGTAGTCATACTGCTGAGTGCTTTGATGGTCGCTCTAACCACATTAACGGGATTGGTAGAGCCGTAACACTTAGCTAAAACATTCTGTACACCCGCTACTTCAAACACTGCACGCATAGCACCACCCGCTATAATTCCGGTACCCTCTGAAGCAGGCTGGATATAGACTTTTGAAGCGCCATGATTAGCATTGATAACATGCTGAAGCGTTGTGCCCTTTAGCTCTATTGAGACCATATTTCTACGAGCCGACTCGAGTGCCTTCTGAATTGCCGTAGGCACCTCACGTGCTTTACCTCGGCCAAACCCTACTTTACCTTTGCCATCACCTACTACGGTCAATGCAGTAAATCCAAAAATTCGGCCACCTTTAACAACCTTTGCCACTCGGTTTACTTGAACCAGCTTCTCTTGGAAACCTTCATTCTTATCTTCGCTCTTCGCCATAACGATCCACCTATCTACTAAAATTCGAGCCCATTCTCTCTAGCTGCATCTGCTAATGCTTTTACTCGGCCATGATATTTATAACCAGAGCGATCAAATGCGACCTTAGTCACACCGCTTTCTTTAGCTCTTTCAGCTATTAAAGCGCCGATTTTCGTTGCTGCTACAACATTACCGGTAGACTGCCCATCTTTAACAGCCTTCTCAACAGTTGAAGCACTTGCGATAACCTTACCTTCTAAGTCAGAAATAATCTGTGCATAAATATGTCGAGGTGTACGGTGAATCGTCAGACGGTTGATTCCAAGACTTCTAATCTTAAACCGTGTCTTTTTAGCGCGCTTTAATCTTGATAATTTCTTTGATTTCATACGATCAACCCAGCCTATTTCTTCTTCGCTTCTTTACGATGAACAACTTCGTCACTATATCGAATGCCTTTACCTTTATATGGCTCTGGCGGGCGAATAGATCGGATATTAGCAGCAATCTCACCAAGCAGCTGCTTATTTGCACCTTTTAAAACAATTTCAGTTTGAGAAGGCGTTTCAACTGTCAAGGCATCTGGAATATCCACTTCGACGGGATGAGAATAACCGACAGATACCGTCAGTTTTTTTCCTTTCGCCTGAGCACGATAACCAACACCGACCAGTTGAAGCTTTTTCTCAAAGCCACTGGACACCCCAGTTACCATGTTATTAACCAGTGCTCTTGCTGTTCCTGCCTGCATCCATCCTGCTTTACTCTCTGAAACCGGCCTTATGACCAGCTCACCCTCTGATTCTACGAGCTCAACCATTGGATGTAGGTCAATCGCAAGTTCGCCATTACTGCCCTTAACGCTTACCTTTCTACCCTCTAATGTCCAACTAACCCCTTTCGGAAGCTTAATTGGCTTTTTTGCTACCCGAGACATTTATAGATTCCTCTACCGCTACGTCTGTTACAACTGACAATTTTACTGGTGCCCCATACAAGGAACTGTTTTACGATACCGTACAAAGTACCTCTCCACCAACACCATGCTCACGTGCGCTGCGGTCAGTCACAACACCTCGACAGGTCGATACGACTGCTACGCCTAAACCATTTTTCACTTTCGGCAGATCTTGTACACCTTTATAAACACGAAGACCGGGCCTACTTATACGCTTGATTTCATCTATTACAGGCTTACCCTCAAAATATTTGAGCGTAAGGGTTAAACGATTTTTCCCTTCGACGCTGCTTTCAAAAAAATCTATAATATAACCTTCTTCTTTTAGAACGTTGGCGATAGCTGCTTTAAGTTTTGAGCTAGGAAGCTCAATAGACTCTTTATTAGCCATCTGGCCATTTCTAATGCGTGTCAATAGATCAGCTATTGGATCCTGCATGCTCATAATTTTTTACCCCAATAATTCTTTAGCCTACTTAATAGCAGTACTTACCAGCTCGCCTTCCTAACTCCAGGAACTTCACCGCGCATAACGGCCTCTCGAAGCTTTATTCTAGCAAGGCCAAATTTTCTGTAGAAACCGTGAGGTCTTCCAGTCAATCCACAACGATTTCGAAGTCGAACAGGAGATGAGTCTCTGGGTAACTTCTGCAGCTCAAGCTGTGCAGCCCATTTTTCATCATCAGTTGACTTAGGATCTTTTAGAATCTGCTTTAGAGACTCTCTTTTGCCGTAGTATTTCTCAGCAAGCTTGATCCGCTTTTTTTCTCTCTGTACCATCGAGACTTTAGCCATCTATGCCGTCCTATTAAACTTATCTATTTATTAAAACCTATTAATCTCTACTTCAAAGGGAAGTTGAAAGCTTTGAAAAGCGCTTGACCTTCTTCATTTGTTTTAGCCGTGGTGGTAAAACTAATATCCATTCCACGCAGCTTATCAATCTTATCGTACTCAACTTCAGCAAATACGATCTGTTCGGCTAAGCCCATATTGTAATTCCCTTGCCCATCAAATGACTTTGCGCTGAAT
>JAYPBG010000144.1:7258-8835 GCA_038124075.1 Gammaproteobacteria bacterium | reverse complement strand
GCAATGAACCAAGCAGGTATCCCAGTAGAAGCCATTCGTTTTAACCGAGATAAAAGAGGGGTAAGCACTGAAAAGACAAGAAGAGGCCAAACGCCAGAACAACCCAAGAACTCCCTCAAAATACCCAAACATACGTTAAACCGTATTCGCCGTCGCCTTCAACGCTGTACCGTTCAAGGTGAGCCCTTACAACCGAAACTGATCACAACCCTAACGGAACAGCTGGCCTTCTCGGTCACCTCAGGCAGCTTAAAGGGGTTGGATCCCATTAAAGCAATCAATATCGGCATTAAACTGATACGAGAAAATCGGTGGAGAACCCCCTCCGGTTATCCACAAGGTGGGTCGCACATAGGCTAGGGAGTAGGGTGGAAGATCATGAACCCAAACAAATACATATTTTTAAAAAATTAAATAAACATCTGTTGTTCTGTTTATAATTTATGTGAACAGAATATGAAACAAGATGTTTAATTCATGTTCCACGGGGAACCTTATGAATTGGTTGTATTTTATACAGGATAAATGTTTTGATCAGTGATAAGATAGGGCCCCTTTCAGTGACCCTAACCCAGTACGTTACAACGAGCGCTGAGGTTCGAAAATCACTAAAAGATCAACATGAAGCTTAAAGCGAACAGCAACGTCATGAATAAATGAATAAACGACAGATTTTTTAAGAGTGATGATTATGGATTTTATAGTTGGACAAGAGTTTATAGTTGGACAACGTTGGAGTAGCCATGCTGAACCCGATTTAGGTCTCGGCATAGTTGCTGAGATTGAAGCACGTCAAGTCATCATAAGCTACCCTGCCGTAGGGGAAAACAGAGCCTACTCTCGCACTAAACCACCCATCAGCCGGATCCACTATAGAGTGGGCGATCAATTAAAAACCAACAATGAAGAGATGTTTACCGTAACAGAGATTCATGTTCAAGCCGGACTCTATGCATACGAAGGGCTCAACGCATCCGGTGAAACCGTTATGGTACCAGAGTGGCAATTGGACAGTCAGGTGCGATTTTCAACGCCTCTGCAAAGGCTCATCAGCGGTCAAGTTGATCACAATCGTGATTATATTCTTCGTGCCGAAACGCTCAGACAGACCGATAGAATACAACAACTCGATACCATTGGCTTAATGGGGGCACGGACTGAGCTTTTGCCACACCAAATACATATTTCACAAGAGGTTGCTAAGCGCTTTTCTCCCCGTGTTATGCTTGCAGATGAGGTGGGTCTGGGGAAAACCATTGAAGCAGGCATGATTATGCATCATCAGCATCATACCGGCCAAGCCTCAAAGGTGTTGATTGTATTGCCAGACAGTTTGGTTCACCAGTGGTTTGTAGAGATGTTAAGGCGTTTTCATCTCCATTTTTCCATTTTTGATCTGGATCGAATTGAGTCACTGGTGGAAGAAGGGCACGATAACCCCTTTGAGGCAGAGCAGCTCATTATCACAACACTCAGTATGTTAGTGGATCATGAAAAAGCATTAGACTATGCATCAGCGATTCAGTGGGATCTATTGGTCATTGATGAGGCTCATCATCTTCACTGGAATGAGACAG
>JAYPBG010000144.1:3370-7248 GCA_038124075.1 Gammaproteobacteria bacterium | reverse complement strand
CCCAGCCCTGAATATAGAATTGTTGAACAGTTGTCCAAAGTAAGTAAAGGCCTTCTGCTACTGACGGCAACCCCTGAACAGGTCGGTTATGAGAGTCACTTTGCACGCTTAAGACTTCTGGACCCGGCCCGCTACCACTCATTCTCAGAGTTCAAAAAAGAGTCAGATCATTATTGTGCCTTAAACGACTTGGTACAAAGGATCATAGCTTTGAACCAAGCACAGGCGAATACATTAGCGCTCAGTGATAAGATGATAAAAGAGATTGCGGGTTACTTAGGAGAACAGTGGCAAGAGGCGTACAAAGAAGAGCCCAGCGATAATAAAAAGAGCAGCAATATTGAAACAGGTGAAGGTGGTCGTCATAAAGCCCACCCAATAATACGAGCCGTATTAGATCGGCATGGTACTGGCCGATCTGTTTATAGAAATACACGTGCTGCATTAAAAGGATTTCCTGGTCGAGAGGTAAAGCTCTACCCACTGAAAGCATCTGAGCTCTATTCAGAACTTGATGGGCCATCACAACTGATGCCAGAGGTTGGGTTTTCCGAATCGGTTTGGACGGAAGAGGATAGTCGGGTTGAATGGCTTAAAACATTAATTAAAGGGTTAAAACCGGCCAAGGTACTGGTGATTTGCCATTCATCTGAAACGGCTAAAGCGCTCGATAAATACTTTAACCTCTATGCTGGCATCAGAAGTACCGCCTTTTATGAAGGGCTTTCCCTGGTTGAACGAGATCGGGCAGCGGCCTATTTTGCCGATGAAGAGATGGGTGCACGCACATTGGTCTGTTCTGAAATTGGCAGTGAAGGGCGAAATTTCCAATTTGTTCACCACCTGGTACTTTTCGATCTCCCACTGAGCCCAGACCTGATTGAGCAGAGGATTGGGCGGTTGGATAGAATTGGTCAAAAAAATACCATCCATATCCATGTACCCTATTTAGAGGGTACCGCTCAGGAGGTGATACAACGCTGGTACCATGAAGGTCTGAACCAGTTGGAGCAGACCTGTTCGAGTGGGTTTACCATTTATGAGAAATTTTCCGATCAACTTAATGACCTGATTGCAACAAAAGGATCAGATCAATCGGCTGTTGATCAATTGATTTCCGAGACCAAAGCCTATCGTGAAACGGTGAATGAGCAGTTGAACAGTGGGCGCAATGCACTGCTTGAGTTGAATTCATGTAACCTTGAAACATCAACTGCGGTTATAGAGGCGATACGTAAAGAGGAGGGGGACGATCAGCTCTCAGACTATTTAGAGCTCCTTTTTGATCGATATGGATTAGAGTATGAAGGCCACTCTGATGCCACTCTAGTATTGCGTCCTACCGATCATATGCGTACCGATCACTTCCCAGGCCTTAACGATGAAGCACTGACCGTTACATTCGATCGGAAAAAAGCCCTCAAGCGTGAAGATTATGCATTTCTAACATGGGAGCATCCGTTAGTGACAGGGGCTATGGATATGGTGCTCTCATCGGAGTTTGGTAACACCACTGTGGCGACGATGAAGATAAGAGGCTTGCCCCCCGGTACATTGCTGATGGAAACCTGGTTTACCCTTGAGACCATTGTAGAGAAGCGGCTTCAATTATCGCGTTTTTTACCGATTACGCCACGTCGCTTTTTAGTGGACCCTAAAGGTAAAAATTTATCGGCAATCGTGGGTCATGATCAGCTCAACTCATTGTGTGAACCGATCAAGCGACGCATAGCGCAGGCGGTGTTGCAGCAAGCACGCTCTGAAGTGGATGCCATGCTTGAACATGCAGAGGCTTTGGCCGAAAAGCAGTTGCCAGAGTTGCTCAGCAGTGCGGACACATTGATGAAGCAGACCTTGGGAGAAGAGTTGTCACGCATAAGATCGCTTAAGGCGGTCAACCCAGATGTTCGCGACAGTGAGATTGAGCATATTGAACAGCGAATTGAAGCATCATCCAAGGCGATCAATAAAGCCTCACTGGTATTGCAGGCAGTTAGGGTGGTTGTTATTGGCGGTTAAAGCGTGTCAATAACTGCCATATCTGTTGCTGAATCTTCTGTAATGCTTCTACGGGTTTGATGTGTGGAAAGAAAACTTCACGCATAATGTGGCCGAACTGCTCGAGCGTGAGGGATCGCCCTGCTTGAAGAGCGGCAATGTTTGAAATAGAGCCGATCAATGATCTAAACAGCAGGCCGTAGTGCTCTTTCGTTGGAAAATTGTTGTTTGATAGCCAACTCATAGGAATACCCAAAGCGACATCTGATGAGGAGCCTAACAGTGTAAAAAAGTCACGTTGCTGAAGGAGATGCGTCAATGCTGTGACGGCTTGACGCTTTTCTCTTTTTGAAAGCGGTTGCCATCGGTCACTCATCTCTAAAAAGGCCCGAGCAAGTAAGCGGTGATGTTTGAACAGAGTGGCAAAGGTCATAAGCCGAATAACCCGTAGGGTGCTGTTATCTAGAGCGCTGTGTAGACCCAGATCGATCTGAACATGCCGATTGATACCACGCTCTGTTGGTGCAATCAAGGTATTTCCTGGGTGTTGATCGGCGCTCAACTGTCGGTCTTTAAAGAGTTGATTAATCAGGTTTGCAATGAGCATGGCTGCTGCATGCCGTTGGCCTCGTTCGGTAAAATCGATGGTATGAGGCGCTATTTTTTTACGCTTAACACGGCTCAAGTTGAATGTACTTTTATGTGAGCGTAGGTCAGAGTAGGGTTGGCTATTTACCTGTTTTACAAGGGCGATGTATTCTGTTAAAGAGATGCTCTCTTTTATGTACTCCATAATAATAGCGTTAGCGCAATGGTGAAACACCGTTGGTGTATCAGAGCTTGAATGCTGAAGGGCTTCGGCTTCATTATTTAAATCCAGCTCCATAAACAGCGAGGAAAAAAATTTATGAGCCACCGATTCAGTCGATTTTAAAAGTGAGGCTTGATGCAACCACTGAGGGAGTGTTTCAGTTTGGCGAAGTTGGGCATATTCGCATTCATTCAAGATCGTTGTAATAAAACTAATCATTTTTTTTGCTTGGTCGTTCGTCTGGGTAAGTTGTTCATTAAGCCCTGGCTTTTTAATTTTAACAGCAACCTCTTCACCACATTTCAATATCCCACGGTAGACCCCTGCAATACTGCCTGTGCCGATAGGGTGTTGCAAGTCGAGTGATGTGAACATCTCTTCATAAGCGTCACCAAAACCTGCTTTCAGTTGTGTATCTGCTATGTCTGCTGTCATGGGTAAGTTTCTATTTTGTAAAGCAATACAAGCATTTACGAATTCAGAGCGGACATTTATCGGTGTTGTGGTGGTGTCAGTATTAGCGTTGTCGAGATCCATGTCGGAGATACAGCTAAGTGACTGCGAAAATTTTATCCCAATGAGACCAATTTCTTGAATGACGGTTAAGAAGGTTTCGCTATCTCCCCAGAGTCCTGTATCAAATGCTAGAGCAACATAGACAACTCTTTTGAGTCGAAGGGAGAGGCTGCCGGGCTGCTCATCAGGTGAGGCACCGAGAAGAAATTGATGAAGGGCCTCAAGGCAATTCAATGCATTAAATGTAGGCAGCGCTAGCATGGCTGCGGTTGCCATGTTCAGTGCTGAGGCTTTCCAGTCCTGAAGGTTTGGCGTATCATTTTCAGTCAAGAGTGCATAGCTATGATAATGGATTATAAGAGCAAGATAGATGCGTTCGATGAGGTGGTCACCGCTGGCTTGTGCGTTGATGCCTTCGAGCGTATTAATAATAAAATGTGCGATAACACTGTCTGAATGGCACGCTTGTCGTATTTCATGTTTTTGCAGATTAAGCTGATTGTCTAATAAAAAACGGCTAAATGCTGAAAAGGTGTTTTTAACGGATTGGCAC
>JAYPBG010000144.1:596-3360 GCA_038124075.1 Gammaproteobacteria bacterium | reverse complement strand
GCCTCAGCATGGTCTTCGCAAAAGGGGCAAGAGGGGATTTACTTTTAGCGATCCTAGTGAGGGCTTGGTGTAACCCATGATTCTGGTTAGGGGTTTTATTGGTAGGTAGCGCCTTATGAACTTGTTGTGCAAGTGCCCACACTTCAGGGTGTCGAGCGGGCATGGTTTCTTCGCGTTTAGCGTTTTATTCAACACATTGGCTTTTGTGTTGAACAGAGGGATCTGAAAAAGTTTGAGCGAACGAGATGGGCTGATGATATTGGGGTGAGCGCATCTGTAATCTCACCGAGTTATGCGCCCTGTTCTGTATTGTGTTCGGCATGGTAAGATGAAAAGCGTTATGCGTTGAATGGCCGTGAGAGAGAGGCGTGAGCCTTGTGATACGCTGTGTTATGGGAGAAGAGCTAAATGCAGGCGTGAGAGGCGTTGTTGAAAAGCGGTTGAGTGAATGGGTGCATGCCAACGCAGTGCTGAGGTACATGACGGCTCCTTGATTAAGCGAGAAAGGGTCTATACGACGTTGACCACTATCTTACCTAATATATTTCGACTGTCTAAGGCTTCTAAGGCTGCCACGGTGTTTTCCAGTGATACTTTACGATCGATGACAGGTTTTAGTCGATCTTCAGATACATACGTGAGAAGCTGCTGGATGTCTTCAGCTGTCCAACCGTTGGCGCCAAGAATATTCAGTTCATAGGTGTAGAGATAACGCAGATCGGTTTCGGCTTGAAAGCCTGCTGTTGCACCACAGTTGAGTAAGCGTCCCCCTTTTCTTAAACACTTAAGTGATGGGGTCCATGTGCTACCACCGGTAAAATTAATGACTACGTCGACACCACCTTGACCACTTAAGCGTTCAGGCTTGCCGAACATGTTCCAGATGACTTCTTCAAAGTGCTGTCGACGATAGTTAATAAGGTGATCAGCACCAAGCTCTTTTAGGCGGTCTAGCTTTTCCTGACTACCCGCTGCGACAATCACTTCAGCACCGAGCATTTTACTGAGCAGCAGTGCACTGATGCCGACTCCGCCGCTGGCACCTAAAATGAATACCCGTTCTCCTGGTTTTATCTTGCCGATCGTGACGAGCATTCGATGTGCTGTTGCAAAGGCAGCGGGTAGGCAGGCGGCATCGTCATAGTGCACATTCTCAGGTATTAAAAAGAGTTGATTTGCGTGTACAGCACAAAATTGAGCAAGGCCGCCGTGTTGAGATTCTCCCAGCAGTCGATCACAGTCCGAATCATGTGGGTTGATAAGTACACGGTCACCTGGCGTATAGCCAGATACTTTTGAGCCGATATGAAGGATCTCACCAGCCACATCGAGTCCACAAATAATGGGCAGGGAGAGATTAAACCCTAAGATTCCTCGCATGGTGTAAAGATCATGATAGTTGAGCGAAGTAGAGTGTACTTTAATCAGTACCTGATGTTCACCACATATAGGGTCTGGAAAATGGGGCTCTAGTGTGAAGTTATTAAATTCACCATGTTCAGTCAGTACGAGTGCGCGCATGCTACTAATGTTTGGTTATGACCTGTTCAAGTTAGAAAAATAGCGATTAATATGAGGTAATTCATATTAAATGACTTTGTAAAGAGAGCGAGAATAAAGCAAATGGGAATAAAAAGTCAACATAGAGTATTTTGATGGTTAAATCGAAACATAGGGATAATCTTTTCTTTGCACGGCCCTAAAAAGCCGTTGAGTAAAAATATAATCAACTAAATTTCATACACTTTGGCCGATTATATCGATTTATAAAAGCTGTAGGACTTGATTAAAAGGTCAAATAGCGATAACGTCGCTTACTCATAGAGGAAAAGCTGATGAAAAATGTCTAATAAGTAGTCAGTTGATAAAGAGGAAAAGCGGTATAAAACGTAAATGTTATTAAAGCGTTAAAACGTTAAAGAATTAAAGAGTTATGGAGGACTCATTTTATGCTTCAAGCTACAGATCCCGGTAAGACGATTTATGCGATAGGCGATCAACCGGCTATAGGGGTTGTGCCAGAGAAAATGCACGCTTGGTTGATTAGGGCGGATCGTTTTGGAGAGCCGGTTGATGCCTTTAAACAAGAGGTGATTGATGTGCCGAGCATCAAGGATGATGAAGTCTTGGTCTATGTCATGGCTGCGGGTGTCAATTACAATAATGTTTGGGCAGGGCTAGGTCATCCTGTTGATGTCATTAAAGCGCGGAATAAAGAGGGGCAGCCTGAAGATTTCCATATTGGCGGCTCTGATGCTTCGGGTATTGTCTATAAAGTCGGTCGTGATGTGAAGCAGTTAAAGGTAGGCGATGAGGTGGTCGTCCATTGCGGTACCTGGTCAGGTGACTGCCCTCAGGTATTAAAAGGTGAAGACCCTATGTACTCACCTACGTTCAGAATTTGGGGATATGAAACAAACTACGGGAGTTTCGCGCAATTTACAAAAGTACAAGCACACCAATGCCTGCCGAAACCCAAGCATCTCTCGTGGAGTGCTGCGGCCTCTTATATGCTGGTGGGTGCAACCGCCTACCGAATGCTTATGGGTTGGGAAGGCAATCGAATCCAACCCGGTGATGCAGTACTGATCTGGGGCGGGGCAGGGGGTCTGGGCTCAATGGCGATACAAATTGCACGAACGTTGGGAGCAAAACCGGTTGCAGTGGTTTCGGACGATAGCAAAATTGATCACTGTTTGAGTCTTGGTGCTGTCGGGTGTATCAACAGAAAAACGTTTGACCATTGGGGGCAACTCCCTGATTT
>JAYPBG010000144.1:0-586 GCA_038124075.1 Gammaproteobacteria bacterium | reverse complement strand
ATCCAAGTGCATACGCACAGTGGTTTAACGGTGCGAAAGCGTTTGGAAAAGCGTTCTGGAGTGCTTTGGGTGAAAAGCGTGGTGCAGACCTTGTTTTCGAGCATCCAGGAGAGAATACAGTTCCGACCTCAATATTTGTCTGTAAAACAGGTGGAATGGTGGTCGTCTGCGCAGGGACAACCGGCTACAATGCCAATGTCGATCTGCGCTATTTATGGATGCGGCAGAAACGTCTACAAGGGTCTCATTTTGCAAATGATGAACAGGCCTCTGCATTCAATGATCTTGTGATGGAGGAGCGTGTTGATCCCTGCTTATCTCACACCTTCTCTTATGAAACACTGCCAGAAGCGCATCAACTGATGTATAACAATGCTCACCCTGCTGGAAATATGTCTGTATTGGTTGGGGCCAACACCCTGGAAAAAGCCGATACGCTAGGAACAGTGGTTGAAGAGGTGGCAATGGCATAAAAGCCCTTTGCTTAATATGAATCGTAGGGGGTAGTAGAGCCCCCGTACCCCATATATGTTATTAAGATAAGGAAATAGACCATGAGATTCTCACTTTCCATTGAAGACAGTCA
>JAYPBG010000143.1:8014-8885 GCA_038124075.1 Gammaproteobacteria bacterium | reverse complement strand
CTCTAATACGGTATCGGGTGTTGATCTGATTGTGGGTGCACGCACCAGCAGCCTGAATTTACTGTTGTACTCTGTTTTTAGAATAGGCTCTCCCACTAACAATATCCGTTGGGAGGCATTTGAATCGATATCGGCTGACAATCGTATCAAGTGGGCCATTCCAATTTCTCTAGGTGACTCACATAAAGGGTATCGCGTACTGGGCACCTCCGCGGATTACTTTCAATACTTTAGTTATGGAAAACAGCGGCGTTTAACTTTTTCAGAAGGGCGCGCCTTCGATCAACGGTTTGATGTCGTGTTGGGTTATGAAGTTGCTAAAAAGTTAGGGTATCAGATAGGTGATTCATTGATATTGGCGCATGGTGTCGCTGCAACCAGTTTCAGTCAGCATAAAGAGCACCCATTTACGGTGGTCGGTATCTTAAATCCTACGGGCACTCCCGTTGATCAGGCATTGCATGTCAGCCTTCAGGGCATCGAAGTCATACATGCAGGTTGGCAGCAAGGGGTAAACATGAGCAGTGCCTCTAAGAGGAAAAATATTACGGCCTTTATGCTGGGTCTTGAATCAAAGATGACAACGTTTCAAGTTCAACGGTCCATCAATCACTATGCGGGTGAGCCCCTCTTAGCCATACTGCCGGGGGTTGCATTGTCGGAGCTTTGGCAGGTGGTGAGCGTTTTAGAAAAAACGTTACAGTTAATCTCTGTACTGGTGTTTGTCTCTGCTTGTCTGGGTGTGAGCGCCATGCTTCTCTCATCCATTCGAGAGCGTGGTCGTGAAATTGAGTTGCTCCGCATCATGGGAGCGCCCACCTATCTTCTATTTTTTCTGGTTGAGTTTGAAGCCCTGCTCATTACACTGATG
>JAYPBG010000143.1:0-8004 GCA_038124075.1 Gammaproteobacteria bacterium | reverse complement strand
ATGTTCTGTTGTTGCGTTTTGGCCTATATGTTGAATCCAGCTTGGTCACTGAGAAGAGTGTCTATCTGATCATCGCGATGTTCAGTGCATCCGCTGTTGTTGCGCTGATTCCTTCCATCAGTGGCTATATACGCGCGAACCTCCTCCAAGGAAAGAGGAGGTTTGGATGATGCGTTCTCATGCCTATCTGTTGTGGGCCTCTGCAGGGGTAGAGAAGGTTTCAGTCTCCTTGAGCAGAGCGGTTAAGGCGATGCCTGCGCCCATAGCCGCACCCATACTGGGTACCAATGCGATAAATTTAGCCGGTAAGGCTGGCAGTGCAGCTCGATAGATACCTGCGGTCAGTGTGAGATGTTTAAACAGTTGTGACTCTAAAACTTCGCTGCCCATCTGTTTGATCCATTGCGACTGTGAGGCCTTTTGTATCAATTTTTTCTGCTCCGCTTCACCGACGGTTTGCATCATTTGAAGGTGTGTGGGCCGGTTGTGTGAAGGCTCCATGACGGCAGCATGGGTGCAGAGAATGTCCATATGGTGGTTGGCTAGGGTGCCTGCGGCGGCTCCGGCAAAACCGGATGCGATGCGTGCGTTTGAGTCAGACCATCCACGCCCTTTTAACCAAGGGGTTACCGTATCCATGGTTGAAAAACAGGCCGTGTTGAATTTGAGGTGCAGCAGTGTTCTAAAACCCACACCGTGATAGAGCTGGCTCACACCGCCATGTTTTAGCATATGTTTGGCAACGCCTACAAGGTCATTTGTCTTGCGGTCAGCGCTGTAAAAGAAGAGTTTGTAGAGTGGGAAACCGATACCGACTTCACCTAGAGTGGATAGAGTGGCTGCAGATACCGATTTTTGTGCAATCGACATATCTGGAAAGAGGTTGTTGACCGTTCTGCGCGCAATCTGTTTCATAGGCACTTGAGAGAGGTTGAAAATGCTGGCATAGCCAACGCCTTTGTACATATCTTTGACGTTCATTTGCCCTACAGCGACCCAAGGGTAAATCTTTTTCTGATGACAAATACTTTTTATACGCTCAGGTGGTACACCGACAATCGTTCGCACTATGGTTGCCGAGCTATCGACGAGCATGGCGCCCGTGGTGTTTAGTATACGAGATGGTGTTGTTGGTTTTTTACTGGGGCTCCAATTTTTATTTTCATTTTGTTGGTCATTTTCCGAGCGGTCATTGGCTTCAGCATTGTGTTTAGAGGTGGTGGTGCCTGACGTGGGGAGTGCCTGGCGAAGCGTGTTTGGTAAATAGGAATTAATGGGAAACGTCATTTGATACATCCATAGCTCACGAATCGATACACGAAAAAATAAAAGACGTGATCTTAATCTACTTTGAGATATAATGGAAGGCTTCTAGAGTATCTGTTCATATCCTGAAGGCGATACAGTGACAGTATTGCTCTTTAGTGAGTGTTTAGCAAGGGAACCTTGATACGTGCCAGTACAAATTCGGTATTTGAGCTTTTTTCAACAAAGCTCAATATAATGGGCTGATATCTCTTTTGCGGTAGCAAGATATATTGAGGACTACTATTTAAAGAAGTATCATTTGAATTGTCTTCGAGCAGCGATAAAGTGAGTGATCCAAAAGGCAGGTCAACAGAAAAATCTTTTTTTGATATGCCAACTACATGTTGGTTTTGGTCGGATTGATCTATCTCTAGGTATAGTGTTATGGTTGGACCACCTTGTACTGGTTTTATATTTAATTTTACAGCTTTAACTGAACCGGATTCCTTTGGGTCGAGAACGGTTTCTATGCTGGAGAAATGTATCGCTTCTTTTATCGATTGTTGTATTTCGCCTGAGCTATCTAGTGATTTCATATGCCTTAAGAGTGATATGAATTGTTGATTTAACGCTTCAGAGGCGTGATGGGCGATAGGCCAATGTTTGAGTTGGATAGCGGCGTTGTGATCAAGAGCGCTGATGGCGTGTGTAGCGCCTGATAGGGCAGCAAGAATGAGCCCACCTGAAAATATCAAAGAAGGGGTAGAGCCCTCGCCAAATACATTGTGACCGGCTGTAACAGATACTGCGTGCAGAGGGTCTGAATTAAGGTTGTTTTCCCTAGGGCTATGATGATGAGAGTGATGTGCAGCGTTTGATATCTGTTTAGATAAATCACTTATTGTATGAGGTAGGCTATCGGGGGCTGTGAAAATATTGTGTTGAGCATTTGAAAGAGGAGAGGTCTGTTCTTTAAGTACAAATTCATTTAGGTGGTGAGTTTCTTCTTTGATATTGCCTTGGTTAACATCCATATTAGATGCATTTGATGCAATAGAGCTTAAAATAGAGTTTATGAGGGTTTCCCAGCCAAGCACGGCTAAAGCTTCGCGAGAGTCCCTTCCGATGGGGTAAACTCTATGAGTATTTGTTATAGTATATCGCATTGACTTAATGTTATCGTTATGACGAATATAGGGCGTAGTTTGTTGAGGAATGATTTTGATTTTACCGTTATTAAGTAGACCAGAATTTTTATATTGACTGCCCACTGAAATGAGATGTGCTCGATTTGATTCGAATCTATCACTAGAAATAAACGCAGAGTCCACCTTTGCTGTAAGTAATGTTGAGGCTAGGGCTGTAATCGATGTTTTCATAATATGGCCTTTCTGATCAAGTATATGGACTATTTGATAATAGGAACCTGTTAATGTTATAGATATATTTGAGTGTAAGTTTCAATACGACCTATTATAATCGACTAAAAATGTTCTTGGTACTCGATTAACCTTATCTAAAGGATCGAAAATTTCGATGTAATATGTGCGGTATATAGCGTTACTTTTTGTGAACTTGATTGGATTCGTATTGCTGTAGATCGGTAGGGCAAAAAAATAAAAGTGAACACATTATGTATAATCATTGCAGAGCGTGCGATAAAGTTGACTCATCGATTTGGTTTTGGCGTGAGCGACGTGTGCGGAGCTCGTGGGCATTGAGTGTAACTTCTGAGCAAGCCTCAGTTGAGGCGCTTCCTTTTCAATATTGTTGTATAATCGCAATCCGACCGTATCGGTCAATTTTTTGCAGTATGGTTTAGTAGCTTGTGTCAGCATGTACTCATCACCAGCGGTACTTCTGATTATTATTTAGACAGCTGCTCTGTTCAGTGGGACGTGGTTAGGGCAGAGCGCGTGTAGGAATGGCCTGATGGGCATATTATTGTCTATCCAACGATTAACTCAATAGGAGATATGTTGTATGAATGAAAAGAGGGAAGAAAAAGTTGCGATTATTATGGGCTCTCGGAGTGACTGGCCAACAATGCAGGAGTGCTGTATTCCGCTCGATATGATGAAAGTACCCTATGATACCAAAGTTGTCTCTGCTCATCGTACGCCCAATCGGCTCTATGAATTTGCTAAAAATGCAGAAGAGAGCGGTTACCGTGTCATTATTGCAGGGGCGGGTGGTGCAGCCCACCTTCCAGGTATGGTCGCGGCGATGACGCACCTTCCTGTCGTGGCTGTGCCCGTTCAGAGTAAGGCACTCAATGGGCTTGACAGTCTGCTGAGCATTGTTCAGATGCCAAGAGGCGTTGCTGTCGCTACGCAGGCGATTGGGGCCGCAGGGGCTTATAATGCCGGTTTGATTGCATCCCAGATGATCGCGCTCAATAATCCTCAGGTGCGAGAGCGGCTGATCCAGTATAGAGAGCGCCAAACAGCTGAAACCAAAGAAGAGGTGCAAGAATGCGAGTAGCAATTATAGGGTGCGGCCAATTAGCCCGGATGTTAGCTCTGTCAGCGATAGGGCAAGGCATCCAATTTTCATTTTTGGCTGACTTGGGTGATAAAAGTGATGCCCGGCCTGTTGAGGGTCTTGGACCCCTTGTTAAGTGGCGAGAAGGTATGACGGGCAAAGAGATGTATGATGCACTGGGTCAGCCTGATGTGATTACGTTTGAAAAAGAGCAGATAACAACCCCCCACTTTATCGACCTAGAGAAGTACACCTACATCGCACCCTCATTTAAAGCGCTCTCAGTATGTCAAAATAGAAACAAAGAGAAGTTGTTCCTAAAAGAGCTTGGTATCCCATCCGCTGAATTTATCTACAGCAGTGATCCGCAAACGCTGTATGAATTTTTGGAGAAAGGGCCGTTACCGATGGTGGTTAAGTCGACCACTGAAGGGTACGATGGTAAAAATCAGTGGCATATTCAAGAGAGCAGTGAGATTAGAACAATACCTGAGACCGCGATACGATCAGGTGTGATAGCAGAAGAGTGGATTGACTTTTCTCATGAGGTTTCTCTGGTCAGTGTGCGTAATAAAAAAGGTGATATTAAACACTACCCATTGACAGAGAACCGCCATAAAAAGGGTATATTGATAGAGAGTATTGCGCCTACGCGGAGTGTTGACAGCAAAGAAAAAGCCGCAGCAGAAGCTTACATGGTTAAAATTCTTGAATCGCTGGAGTATGTAGGGACCTTGGGCATGGAGTGTTTTGTCACTTCACGAGGCATACTGATTAATGAGCTGGCTCCAAGAGTACACAACAGCGGACATTGGACCCAAAATGGGGCTGCGACCTGTCAATTTGAAAACCATATTAGAGCCATTACAGGCCAAGCGATTGGTTCGACAAAAAGTGAAGGTGTCACAGGTATGATTAACCTCATTGGCTCCTATTCGTTAATGCTTGATCAACTGCCGGAAAACGCCTATTTGCATTGGTACAATAAAGAGCCCAGAGAGGGGCGAAAGCTGGGGCATATCAATGTAAAAGCACAGGGCCATGATCAGCTTGAAAAGATGATGTCAGACCTTACAGCCCTTATGGAGTCTTAGTGGTTGGAGGGGCTTAAGGTGTTGAACCTGAGCCCCTGTTTGCTCATACCTAACACATCTTTTATCTATGCATCTATTACGCTTTCATTTTTCTCTCTAGCTCCAAAAAAAAGAGAAATATTTTACTTGATATGCCAACAATACTAATCAGTGCGTTCCGATAGAATTTTGGCGATTGCGTCGGCAGTGAGATGTTTGAATGTTCGGTAATCGGTATGTTCATTAACGTGTGACTGAACATAATCTATTACCTCTTTTCGATCATCAGGGGTCATCTCGTCAGGAATAAAACTCTCGATCAGCGGCGTGTACGCCTCTTTGGTTAAGCCTCGATTTTCGAGAAAGAGAATGCTGTTATGCTCAGTCTGATAACTTTGGCTTGCGATGCCCATATAGGCCATAAAAATATCGGCATTAAGGGTGCTTGTATCTACATTCTTGTTATGAAAACCAAAGACCTTATTAGGGTTGTTGATATTGTGATTGGCGATCACGAATAAGAACTTGTTTTTACTGACAATGGGAGGTGCTTGGGGGTTGAGGCTGAGGCCGTCTTGAGCCATTTTTGCAAATTGGTACACAGAACTGGGATTCATAGGCACCCCTCTGGCGGCCATGAACTCCGGAGGGAGTATGGCGGGATTGAGGTTATTGATGCTGGGAACAACAATAACCCCGTCGGGATGATTTTGCATAAAGGGAATGAGCTTTCCTAAAATATCGGCATTGAGGTTGCTGTTAGGCGGGAGAATAAAGTGACCTCTGCCGTGTGCGGCAGCGATCTCTGTCGCCAAGGTTAAGGATAAACCTTGAGAGTCCATCAGAAACAGTTGAAGTGCCTTATCTTTTTCGAAGGCATCGTGAAAGAGGAACTTCTCTTTGATGGTGTCTAGAGTGGATGCTTGGGTTTCATACCTCGTTTTCAGCTCTCTCATTTTATCAGCGCTTATGAACTTAAAAGGGACTTTCTCTTCTTGACCACGATGTGCAGTCTGCTTAAAGGGCTCATTCGCTGAAAGGCTCATAGTATTAAAGGCATTATTGGGTGACCCGAGTGCACCAGGGTGAGCGGGATTTCCTGGTGTTGAAGTGTAAAGATTTGATTTGTCGAATGCATGATGAGGCGCCCAAGGTTGAGGGCCTGGCCATGCTTTCACGGCTTCGGGTTCATCAGGTGTGTGACTTGAGTGAACATTGGATGCATTATTCTCATCGGGGCTCAATGTGATGGCACTGAGGCGATAGGATGTGCCTCCTCTTCTGAAGGGGTGGGGGGCTATAGGCCCAATGCGCGGGATAGGTGTGACCTCTCGAACGGGTGTTGCCGTGAAGCAGTGATGAAGGGGTGTCTTGATGGTGTTTGTGATAAGTGGTGAGTGGTTTGGCGTAAAGGCCAGCGAAGATAGAGCGGTCAGCGAAGAAGGTGTGCTGGGCATGGGATAAATCCTTTTCATTCCAATGAGTGTTGTGCATAACTTGTCGTATCGGCCAGTTTACAGGAGCGTAAGTCGGCCGTAAAGGGGGCGCGGTTCAGAAGCAGTCTATTTTAGTTACTAGCTGGAGTGACCTTGCCCACCCATTTTCGACTGTTTATTAAGATATGTAAGGTATGTAAGATGTGTAAGATATCGTATAAAATTTCCAGTTAGGGTGTGAGATTGGTCGCTTAACGAACAGTCAATACCTTTTTTGTGGGTAACTTTGTTCGATCCGTGCCCTGTTTTAGGAATAGAAAAAGAGGAGGTCGCTGTGATTATTGACCACAAAAAGCTCAGCAAAGAGGCCATGAGTGGCCTTATTGAAGCATTCGTTTGTCAAGAAGGCACAGACTATGGAGAGATCGAGTGGACACTCGAGCAGAAGGTGGCTCAGGTGAAGCAGCAGCTCCAAAAAGGTGAGGCTGCTATAATTTTTGACGAGAAGACAGAAAGCACCACGATTGTCCCCGTAGGTCGGTGAAAATAGATTAAGAGGATAGGTACCCAATGTGATATGTACCTATCGGATACTGAGATTGAGTTATGTTTGAAGATTTTGAGAATCGCCTCAAAAAAGTGTTTCGCACCCGAAAGCGCTGGGCGCAGAGAGAAAAAACCACCGCCTTTCGTGTTTACGAAAAAGATATCCCTGAGTATCCTTATGCGGTGGATCTCTACGGTGATCATGCGGTCATTTACGACCTGAGCATAGACGATGAAGCGTCCGAGCCGACTGGAAAAAGACCCAAAGAAGATATCATGTCTGTTGTCGGCGGAGCCCTCAATGTGGAGCCTGAAAAAGTTATTTTTAAACGCCGTAAGCGCATGAAGGGATTAGATCAATATGAGAAGCACTCTGATAAAAAAGTGATCTTAACCGTGCAAGAGGGGCCCGCACTGCTGGAAGTGAATTTAACCTCTTATCTTGATACAGGACTTTTTTTGGATCATAGGCCTTTGCGAAAAAAGATATTTCAAGAGGCGGAAGGAAAAAGGTTTTTGAATCTTTTCTCTTATACGGGTTCATTCAGTGTTATGGCGGCTTTAGGTGGAGCGCATTGCACTACGGTTGATCTCTCCAATACCTATCAAGAGTGGTGTCGTCGTAATTTTAACTTGAATGGAATAGAAGCGGGCTACCATAAATTTGTTGTCGGTGATGCACTTACCTACCTCAAGAGTGCTACAAATATGTTTGATTTAATTGTTTTGGATCCTCCGACCTTCTCTAACTCAAAGAAGACATCGAATGTGCTTGATGTACAGCGTGACCATGTACACTATATTCACGCGTGTGGGAAACGACTCAAAAAAGAGGGTAAACTCTATTTTTCGACAAACAACCGAAAATTTAAGCTCGATCAGAGCCTTCAGAGAGGCTTTAATATTCAAAAATTATCACCCGGTACAATTCCAGACGATTTTCGAGATAAAAAAGTACATCAGTCATGGCTGATACAACACCGTATATAATAATCGGTTTGTATAAAAGGTTATTGCGTGCTCGTTCCTAAGAGAGGGCGTTAAGGCACCAAAGCCACTTTGCCTATATTTTTTCGACGCTCTAGGTGCTGATATGCTTGGCTTGACTTTTCAAAAGGAAAGCAGCGATCAATATGAGGGTTTATCCAACCTTGCTCAACACCCTCTATAATCTTTTTCATCCAACGCCGTATTTTCTCTGGTTCATGCCAAAGGTG
>JAYPBG010000142.1:4200-8907 GCA_038124075.1 Gammaproteobacteria bacterium | reverse complement strand
ACGATTCCTTTAGAGAACGGGTCTTGATTGGCTAATTATTACTAGGAGGCCCTGATACTTTAGGAGCAAGCATGAACATAGTTAAAAAATTATCAGCCCTTGGCGTGGGGATCTCCATGTTATTGGGCAGTGGTTGCGCTTCCATGCAAAACGTTTACCCAATTACTACGATTGAGGCGCCGATGGAGCGCTCTGATTACTGTATTTTAGAGACAGTAAAAGGTTCATCAGAGAGCCGCTCTTATGTCTTTGGCCTTTTCAAGGTGATCAACAATAAAGCGATTAAGAATACGCAAGATCAGAAGAATGCGGTTGTCATGGACACTCAATTTTCTCAATTCTTAGGCATTTCTGAAGAGCCGACGCGCTACACCTTCTTTTCTAAGCCGCAACCAGCCAATGTATTAGGCATTCCTCTGCCTTTCACGTCAAAACCATCAGGCGAGGACAGAGCCTACTTCAATGCTCTGAGCGTATTACCTGAAGAAGCGGACGCCGTTCTGAATAAGTCGTACTATAAAGAGGTTATTCGCAATATACCCTTTATCTATCGGCATGAGTTTACTGAGTTCAAAGGTAAAGCCATCCGACTTAAGTCCGATCTCGATTTAAGAAATCAGGTCTCTTGCATTGACATTAAAAAAAGCGCTGTCTAGTGCGCTTTATGACGTAGGCTCAGACGCTTCTGAGCCTACGTCGTTTTATAAACGGCTCTCTTACAAGACTACTGTGTCGAACGACGACATATAACCGATCCCACTCTGTTTTGGTTAATGGTCAATATTTTCTGGCCACTTACACCACTGACAAGTAAAAATCGCCCCCGCTCTTTACTCTTGGTCCAATACGTTTTTTGAGGACCTGTAGAGTGAGCTTCCGGAAAAAATCGTTGATCCATCATTCCGCCATGACCTGGAAACTGCTCTGTTGTCATTAGCTTTGAAATGTCTTCCGCAGAGATCAGCGCCCACCCCTCTTTCAGTGCCTTACAGCTTAAAAGGGACTCCCTGCGCGTCCGCTCTACACCCAAGGTTAGCCACTCGAGTTCGCTGCATCGGTCTTTGACATATTCACGCGCCAAGACGTGCTGCTTTGTTGGTGAATGGAAGGTCTTAGCGATCTTTGTGAAACGCGGTGCGTTTGTCGAACAATTCATGTTGGGATCTGAGAAAGTGACGTTCGCCAGCGTGGACTGATTTGAAATGGGATGCTTAGAGACAGTTTGCCCTGGCGAAACGGCGTTAGGCTTCAGCGCACCACCGCCTTGATGGCCTTTGCGCTTTTGTAATCTAAGCGTCTCGGTGAGCATTGAAAAAGAGTGATCTTCTGTTGTGCGCAGCGCCTGTTGACTCAGTTCAATCGCTTCATCGAACTGACCACTGTGCTGGAGTTGCTGTATGATCAGGCGGTAAGCGTCGTTAATTCGCTGAGCCAGATGAAGTTGAGCCACTTTGTCAGGGTCTAATAGGGATAATTGGTATATATGTGCGTTTATTTTATTGATTGCACGGACCGCCATCTCCGGCTTCTGAAGAAGATGATGCACCGCCGCTGTATGCAGTGTCACTAACTGAGCGGCTCTGGTTTGAAGCAGAGCATGCCCAGGCGCCATACTGTTGAGTTGATCATACAGCGCTTCTATTTGTTCAATACTGACAAGCGTGGTCGGCCGTACTTGGCTGAGTTCATGAATGCGCTCAGTGATATGGTTGATCTTATCTTGAGGGCTCTGCTCTAAATTCACAAAACTAAAGTCACCCAATAGAGTCGATTCGGTGGTCGGTATTTGAGCCTGTTGAGTACTTTTGGCGACGGACTTTCGGACCTCTTTAAAGACCTGCTCAATAGGACGATTAGGTATCATCATCTCTTCCAGAAGCGATGCTGTAAAGGGGCTGTGACTGCCTTCGCCATCGTATGCTGCTTTACCGTATTCGGTTGCGTAGGCGATCAGAGTGCCCGCGGCTTCAAATTTTGATAAGCCAGCATTAAGAGAGCGAAGGCCCACAGAGAATGGGTTGTTTCTGCAAGCATCGAGAATCATAATGTTCACACCATGCATAGGATCATTTGACTCTGTCATTGTGTAGAGGATTTTATGAATATCGATGGCTTTATAGGGTACATCATCAGAGTGTTTGATGTCGGCGCCAAGGGGTATCATATAATTGATACCATTGACGCTCACACCATGCCCTGCGTAATAGAAGAGCGCGATGCTGTTGGGTTGGAGCCTGTTTCGAAACGCTGCTATGGCGGATACGGTGCTATTATGGTCTTGGTCGATCGCCTCTATGACCTCAAAGCCCGTTGAGCGCAACTGTCGAACCATCGCAATCGCATCATGGGTGGCGTTCTTCAGCTCGGTGATATTGCCGCTGTATTGGGCGTTACCTATAACGAGAGCAAGGCGTAATCGCTCTTTTGCCCCTACCTCTTCAGAGTTGGCGGATCCGAAGTCCGTCGCAATGGGGGCTATTAAAAGTAGGGCTGTACAGAATACTCTTTTCATATCTCTCCAGAAGGATTCAACTATACCCTCTTTAGTTACTCACAATTCTTTAGTTACTCACAATACTCTCGTTACCTACAATCTCAAAATGCAATACACGCTTCTCTTCCAGTGAGCAGAGCAATCTGCTGCGTTTCGCCCCTTTTCCTAAACCAGGGATCAACAGTTCATACTTATGATCAACACCTTTTGATGTGAGCTGAGTGATTTCCTCTTTAGAGAGCTTAATCAGACCTGTGATTTCGTCTGAATCAACCCGAGCACGAATAGCCTTTTGTACGACGTCGCGCTGCATTTTATCATGTGCGCTGAATTTTGCAGCCACTATATTGAACACCTCTCCAGACATGGCAAGGCATTTAGGCTTTGGAAAGCTCAAATGGTAATCGCCGTTCTGATCTGTTTCGAAACGGAGTGCTTCACGTTTATTCTCTGCCTCAGCGATCGCACTGGAGGGCACGTATTCGCGACTTAAGGGCTGCTGGCTGACCTGCTCACTTTTTTCAAGGGCCCTGTTTTTTACGGGACGAGCTCGAACAGGGGCCAGCTTATCGGCTTCCTCCCTTTGAGCGGCTAATAGAGCTTTTGCAGCTTTTTTGCGCAGGATGTTGTTCTGTAAGTGGGTATGGCCTCTTTTTCGTCCGCCATAAAGATAAGCAAGCACCGTTATACCCAGCAGTGCAGAGACGCCTATACCCGTTAATATGCTTGATTTCTGTTCACTTAAATTTCTTAGGTCAGAGGCACCCAGATCACGGTTTTTTAGTCGAGCATTGTTCAACGCCGTTCTACTATCGTGTAGATCTAAGTTGTCAACAAATCAAAAAAAAAATGTTTCATTAGCCTGTAAACATTGGCTGTAACGCTGAGCCTCGCCTTCTTCCGAAAGGTAATTTCCGTCCGCTTTAATCGCACCTGCACCATGAAACAAAATATGCTCGACCTTGATAGGGCAGTGTGTGCTTTCCAGATCATAGTGATAGTGGCTGATCAAGCGGCAGGCCCCTGCATCTGGATCTGCGCTCATAGCATGACCCTCACGTACATCAATCGTTTTATGAGGCCAATACTTTTGATGCGACAATAACTCAAAATTATCTTGCCTCTGTTGAGATTGATCCTGAATATAGATATGCGTACCATCTTTTAATGAGGTCGTTTTATGATCAACCTTTCCATACCGTATCTCCAACAGATTAAACCTAAACCTGCCATCATGTTGTTCATAAACCTCAAGTGATTGCTGCATAACGACTCTTTCAGTATCAGCATGACTGATTTTTCGATCTGACTGAGTGAATGCAGCGTGATAGGGTGATGCTGAGCCTTGCAGTACTAAGTGGCTTTTTCGATCAAATGAGTGAACAATCCATCCCGTGCTATGACCTTGAGAGATCTTTTTTAACCTGTTTGTATCCAGTTGAACACCCTTCCAATGGTGGCCCATAATGATGCTTTTTGCTAGCGCCCTATTCATCGGTTTACGCGGTTTCTGGCCACGACTTTCAAAGTCTGATTGAACAGCAGATTGAGCATCGGACATGGGGTTATTGTTATCGAAAATCGTGTTAGCTGGCTGAGCTGTGGCAGGGGTAATCATAACGGTAATACCTTTGCAATGTATATAAAGGGATCCAAAAAGACGTGGGCGGTCAATTAAACGACAGTATGGGTGGTTTTGCAATCAATTTAGCCCTCTGAATCGAGAGAAATTGACACCCACTTTTAGCCTATTGCAAACCTATACCAAAACCTATTTCGAATCTGGTTCATTTTTTTGTTTTTGTTTGACTAAAAAAACGCTAAAATCCTGGGCCTTCGGCCTTTTAAGCTCATATCACCCCAAGATAGGCAACCCTTTTAAAACGATGTCCAAAAAAAAACCATCTCATACACACCAATACGCTCAACGGCTCTCTGTGATTGAGACAGCTCAAAATACTGGTCCAATATCTTCTGATGCAGCCACAACAGGCCAGTGCGAGTCTTGGCAAGGTTGGCGTGAGTTTAAGATTACCGACAAACGTTTTGAAAATCCGACCGAAGATATCTGCTCTTTCTACCTTGAACCCAACGATGGACAGCCCATTCCCAATTTTTACCCCGGTCAGTTTTTAACATTCCGCCTTGATCAGGTAACACAATCCTATAAACCTCTGATTCGCTGCTATTCGATTTCACACTATACCCAAGAT
>JAYPBG010000142.1:0-4190 GCA_038124075.1 Gammaproteobacteria bacterium | reverse complement strand
CTACCGTGTCTCAATTCGCCGAGCGCTCCCACCACCCAATAAACCTAAGGCACCGTCTGGCGTGGCCTCCACCCATTTTCATGACGTGCTGCACGTTGGCGCTGTGGTTTCATGCAAAGCGCCAAGTGGTGAATTTTATATGCCATTGGATCACCCACCACGAAAACCGATCGTATTGATTGCCAGCGGGGTGGGCATTACACCGTCCATGTCGATCCTGGATGCCTATATGCACCACTTTGTACAAGAGGAAAAGAAGAACAACAGCAAGGTCCTACCCATTTATCTCTTCTATGGCGAACGTACCGTAGATCAGCTCGCGTTCAAAGGTCACCTTGATCGCCTTAAGGCACACCCATGTGTTCACATTCACTACTGTATCTCAAGCCCTAATCCAGGCGAACACGCAGGTGTTGATTTTGATCATCAAGGTTATGTGAGCGTTGAATTAATGTCGAACATCGTTGGAACATTGGATTGTGACTTTTATATGTGTGGTTCAGAAAAGGTCATGAACAGTTTAAAAGACCAGTTCTCAAAACGGGGTGTACCCCCCGAACAGGTTCACTACGAAGTGTTGATCCCAAAAACCGGCGTAAAAAAAGTCGATAAAGATGCACCCAAATATCATATTGAGTGCAGCGAGAGTGATGAAGAGATTATTTGGCAAGGTGGACATGAATGCTTACTTGATCTTCTAAAAGATGAAGAGATTGACGTTGATTATGGTTGTGGACAAGGAAAATGTGGCGCCTGCGCAACACCGGTCCTAGAGGGCGAGTTTAAATACACGAAAAAGCCAACCACCTCTGTCCAAGCCGGCCACTGCTTACCGTGCATTTGCCAACCCATAACAGATTTAAAACTGGATCTATAGAGAAGAGATAGGGAGCCATATATGTTGAGCAATAGACTCTATATTTTGAAAAAAAGTAACTGGGCAACAAAGGTGATCGCCTCTCTTCGTTGTTTGATGCCTCTATTTTTTATATTGACCAGCGTATCGGCAGGCGCGTACTCAGAACACAAAGCGGATCAGATCATCGGCTCCCATGAATGCATAGAGTGCCATGATACCAATGCGCTCGATCTTAACCAAACACCGCACGCCCTCTTAGAGCTGGATGATGCAAATCAGCGTCTACTCCAAAAGGAGAACATGGGTAAAATCGCAACGGCCATGGGGGTCAACCCAAAAACAGCCATCGCTGAACCTCTATGCGCCAGTTGCCACGCAACGCTCCAGGTTAAAAAGGGAAAACCTGAAGCGCTAGAAGGGCCGTCATGCGAATCTTGCCATGGTGCCGCAAAAAAGTGGTTTGATGACCACCCTAAACTGTTTAGGAAAAAGAAATTTTCTGAGCTGAAAGAAATGGGCATGGTTTTATCCCACGATGTCTACGGCTTTACGCAGAACTGTTTAGGTTGTCATATGATCCCTAACGAACAACTGGTTTCTGCAGGTCATTTTGCCGGTAAACCTTTTGTTCTCCCCAAACGACAATCTAAAGTTAAGCACGGCAAGAAACCCTCAGATATCACTGCAGCCAAAATGGTCGTGCTTGGATACAGCATCGAACTTGAAAAAGCCGCCGATGCAATCACTCAAACCGAACAGAGCGATGGTAAACTGCGCAATGCATTAAAAGAGCGAATAAAAGTTGCCACCGGTAACCTGCATGCATTAGAGACACTAACGGAAGAACCTCTGGTTCACCAGATTATAGACGCCACGAGCCGTGTGGCAGCGTATTTGGACAATTATGATGCAAATGGGTTTAAAGCGCTGAATAAGACGCTGACGCCTTTGAATAGAGCGCTCTCCGATGCTCATCAACCCAATATATTGGATCTGCTCAAGCACCAACATATCGAAAATCCCACCTTGATAACGGTTCAAGAAGATAAAGAGCCTATTGACCCTGTAGACACAGATGAATCAGAGGTGATACAAGACCCTGTATCCGAATCAAACGTCACATCGCTGCCTGAAGGTTCTGAAGCGGTGTCACGCTTTCAGCTCATCACCCCAGCGTCACACACATTGTGCAGCGCCTCCAATCCATGGTTATTAGGCAAAGTGACTCACCCGAACACGATTACCTTGTCCAGTGGACACTGTCACGGCATGGAATTAGAGCTTGCCCATAACACTCACCTCTTCTTATTTCATGTGACCAGTGAAGGCAAGATAACCGAGTTGCTTTCAGAGCGCTGTGACCTTCTGAAGGTAGGCAGTGCGAGCCCAGCCGTGGGTGTTACTCATTTCATGCCAAAAGATGCTGAGGGTAAAGAGGGGGTCTTGATTCTTGATGATCAAAAAGGCGAAGAGTGGCTCTATCTGTTCGCTGTCAACAGTCCAGCAGGTATTGACACCCTTAGGGCAGCATTGGGTACACCGCCCAACCGCTGCATCGACCCCTACAGCACCCACAGCGGTGGTTATGACGCGGTTGAAGCGATGATGCGCACACTGGATGAACACAGAGATGTTCAGATGATCGAGCGGGCCATCACTCATGAGTGAGCCCAGAGTAGGCGCGCAGCGGCCGCACCCCATAATGGCGTCCCCTCTCACTCAATCGGAGATTGATGAGCTGATTGACCGACCGCCTCTCTCTTCCTATTTAAGTGAAAGAGTGGCTCGATCAGAAGCCAAAGCGACGACCGCAGGCCGTGGCGCTGGCCTCAGTGATCAGGAGAAAGGGGCGCTGAGAAACAAATACCGAGAGAAGCTTGTCGATGTCTTAGGGAAGCATGCCCAGCTCCACACACTGCAGCCCGGCGAAGTCCTACTCAAGGAGGGGGCGTTTAATACCTCTCTATTTATTTTAGTCAGTGGCGCGATGGAGGCTCACCAGAACATTGCCACGCTCCTTCCCTCTCAGCCTCGCCAAAAGAGTAGAAGTCTACTTGCTCGTATTAAAGCATCAACCCATTTTGGACAGTCGATTGAACGACGCGTGCGCACATCAGACCATCAAGCCGATCACACAAGAGGCAAGCACTATGTAAGTATCCATCTTGATCAACTGCCATCGGCCAACCATCATATCAGATCTCCAGACCTCTTTGGCGAATACGGTGCTTTGCGCCGCAACGCCAGTCCCTTCACTCTGGTCGCCACAGAGGCATCAAAAGTGATCGAGGTCCGCTGGCAAGGCGTGCGCATCCTGAACAAATTCAGTCGAACCTTTAAATATACGCTGCAGAAAAATTACCTCTCAAGAGGGTTTTTAGATCAGCTGAAAAAAATACCTCTGTTCCAGTCGCTCGATAGACACTCAATTGAGACGCTTAAAAAAGGCATCGGCTTTGACTCATATGGTCGACAGAACTGGAGCGGTGAATTTGCGCAGACCGAAGAAATCGATCAACAATCTCGCATCGAACAAGAGCCCATCGTGGTCAGTGAAGGCGACTACGTCGATTCACTCTACCTGATCTTAAGCGGTTTTGCCCGCGTCACCCACCGTCTTGATCAGCACCATAATACCGTCAACTACCTAAAAGGCGGCGATCTGTTTGGCCTATTTGAAGCGGTCCATAACCGTTACCAACCAACACCTCTACCCTATCAATACTCCCTTCGCGCCGTCGGTTATTTAGATCTGATCCGAATTCCTCTGTCACTGCTCTCATCAATGGCCTTACCGTCTCAATGCGATCAGGCGACACAGCGCCAGATCAACGCGAGCCTAGCACTGCAAGCCGAGGCCCTACCAGGCTATGACGCCCTGTGTAAACGCATCACCTATGATCAGACCTATCTCAATAGGCAATCTGAACAGATGGCATTCTTCGTTGAAGAGCGCTTCATCAATGGCCGTGAAGCGATGCTGATCAATCTCGACCGCTGCACGGGCTGCGATGACTGCGTACGTGCTTGCGCGATCAATCATGACAATAATCCGCGCTTCGTTCGAGATGGCAAGCAAGTCAACAACCTTCTGGTGGCCAACGCTTGCATGCACTGTCATGACCCCGTCTGCCTTGTTGGCTGCCCCACCGGCGCCATTCAAAGAACCGAGAGCAGTGAGGTCGTGATTGATGATCAAGCCTGTATTGGCTGTTCAGGCTGCGCCAACGCCTGCCCCTATGGCAACATTAAGATGGTGCCGGTGCACTACCCCAATGGCCACCCTGATCTGAACGAACAAGGTGAAATCATTACGCATAAAGCCACCAAA
>JAYPBG010000141.1:5813-8925 GCA_038124075.1 Gammaproteobacteria bacterium | reverse complement strand
TTAGCCTTCTACGCTAGCTGTATGAATTGTTGCACTTACGAGTTGAATCCAAGACTGCTTAATGGCCATTTAATAGTTTTTTATTGTTTTTTATCAGTTGTTTTCTCAACAAGCCATGGCTTATTTAAAGCATACCTATCCCAAGATTAGCTTATAAAATCGCTTACTTAAACCTTCTCAACACCCCAAACACTTCTGCACCCCTATTAAGTAACCGCTATACTTAAAGACACTGTTTAGCAAGACTGTATAGGGATACTTTACCACCTATAACATCATCTCAAGGTGCACCATGAAATATTTTAAGTTACCGGATTTAGGCGAAGGGCTACCAGACGCCGAAATAGTCGAATGGCACATTCAAGCGGGCGACCAGGTCAAAGCCGATCAAATCATTGTCTCTGTTGAGACCGCAAAAGCCATTGTTGAGGTACCGTCACCACAAAATGGCACCATTGCAGCCCTGTTTGGCAAAGAGGGGGACATCATTCATACAGGCGAACCTCTGGTTGAATATGCGAACGAAGAAGATGAGGACAGTGGGACCGTCGTCGGAAAAATGGAGGTCGCGACAGAAGAGAGTCGCGAAGAGCACTTTTTCATCGGTGCTCCCAAAGGCCAAAACAGCAGCGCCGTTAAAACCACACCGGCCATTCGCTCTTTAGCCTCACGGATGGGCATTGATCTCAACCAAGTACAAGGCTCTGGCCCCAACGGCATTATTACCGCTCATGACCTCGAACGAGCACGCTCCTTAGATGACACCAAAGGCAGCGCAGAAACATTACGTGGGGTACGGCGCTCAATGGCGAAGAATATGGCTCGCGCCCACGCTGAAGTGGTGCAGGTCAGCATCTTTGAAGAGGTCGATATTCATAAATGGAAGAAGTCCGCCGACCCGACCGTGCGCCTTATACGCGCCATCGGTGTTGCCTGCCAAGTTGAACCTGCATTAAACGCTTGGTTTGATGGGAGTAACTTATCCCGCCGACTGATTGATCATGTCGATCTGGGGGTCGCCGTCGACACACCCGATGGGTTGTTTGTCCCAGTACTGCGCAATATTACAGAGCGCTCAGAAAAAGATATTCGAAAAGGGTTAAACAGGCTGCGTAAAGATGTCTCCAAACGCACCATTCCCCCTAAAGAGCTTCAAAACGCCACAATCACGCTCTCCAACTTCGGCACCATTGCAGGTAAATTTGCCAGCCCCATTGTCGTGCCCCCACAAGTAGCCATTATTGGCGCAGGGGTTATTCGAGAGCAGCCTGTTGCCCATAAAGGCATGGTGGCTGTGCACCCCATCCTACCCCTTTCACTCAGCTTTGACCACCGCCTCATCACGGGCGGCGAAGCGGCCCGCTTTTTACGCGCCCTGCATGATGACTTAGTGAAAAAGAGCTAAAGCCGCTGAAAAATTGCTAAAAAGAGCACCCTGTTCGGTGTATCATCTACCCCTCACTGATTGAGAGATGTTTCCGTCAATAAAATAGGGAGATACATAAGAGATGATTGTAGGACTGGATCATATTGCAATTGCCGTAGCGGACCTCCAAAAAGCGATAGAGCGCTTCTGTGAAGATCTGGGTCTCACACTGGCACACCAGGAAGCCGTGCCCAACGCACAAACCAATACAGGATTTCTTCCGATTGATAACAGTGCCATTGAGCTGATTGAACCTATGGAGGGCGCAGGGCCTGTGCAAAAATACCTCGATAAAAAAGGCGGTGGCCTTCATCACCTCTGCTTTCGCAGCGATGACCTCATTGCGGATCGCGATCGTTTAAAAGCAAAAGGGTATCAATTCGTCAGCGAAGAGCCAAAACCGGGTGCCCACGACACCCTAGTCCTCTGGATACATCCAAAATCGACAGAAGGCGTATTGATCGAGCTTGCCCAATACCCAGAAGAGCACTCATGAGGTTTTAATACCGGTGTTCATACTCGGGTTAAAAAAGAGGTCCCTGGAAATAGTCCACACCCAAAGAGCGCAATACATCAAATTGCGCTCTCTCTTGAACACTGCTCGCCCACACCTTTATGCCTAGGTCATGCGCCATCGCCACAAGATGCTTACAGATAAGCATCTCCCGACTGGCATCACGCATCTCCATCACATAGTGATCAGGTAAGAGTTTCACATGAATAGGGGCTTTACGCAACATCTCCAAAGAGCCATAGCCAACACCAAAATCCGTGATGGTTAACTTAACCCCCATACTATGAAGATCGGTCAAGACATCCAACATGGTATTTTGTCGGCGCATAAAGACGGTTTCACAAATCTCCATCACCACTTGATGACCCGACACCCCATACTGCGCCAACACACCGGTAAACCAGCGAATGAATTGCTCATGAGCGAGAAACTGAGGACTCATATAAGCAAAGAGCAGTGCATCCGACTTAATAGCCCCCGACTGCATCTGCTCAAAGGAAGCATTATACATCCATTGCGTCATGTCTGAGAAGAGACCAACATCTTCTGCCACGCCCATGAACTGCTCTACCCCAAGCACACCTCGATCGGGGTGATGCCAGCAGAGCTGCGCCTCCAGACCTTCTTCTACATATTGGTCATCAGAATCGACGGAAATGATTGGTTGATACTGAATGGTCAACTGCTGCTTGGGCAGCGCTTGATGAAGATCATGCTCAAGGTTAATGCGATTGATGATGGTCGTATTAATTTCAGCACTGTAATATTGATAACTGCTGCGACCCAACTCTTTAGCACGTGAAACCGCGATATCGGCATTTTTCAGCAATACAGCGCGATCATCACCGCATGCAGGAAAGGTCGCAATGCCAATACTGCAGCTGGAGAAGATCTCATGACCATCCAGTAGAAAAGCATGCTTCATCGCATCAATGATCTTTTCAGCCGCCTTTCCAGCGTCCGCCGGCGAATCCAATGGCTCAAGAACCAGCGCAAACTCGTCGCCCCCTATCCGAGACATAACATCATTTTTACGCACCGTCTGATCAATACGCTCTTTAACCGCATTGAGCACCTTATCACCCATCTCATGACCCAGGCTGTCATTGATATAACGAAAATGATCCAAGTTTATAATCATCACCGCCAACTGACCCTCGTGGTTGAGGGCC
>JAYPBG010000141.1:0-5803 GCA_038124075.1 Gammaproteobacteria bacterium | reverse complement strand
GGCCCGCTTCAGTGCATCATCCAGTAACGCCTCAAACCGGCTTCGGCTCGGCAGCCCTGTCAAATAGTCGATATTGCTCAATTTCGAGAGCGATTTTTTACTCTTTACTTCATCACTTAAGGCTTTAAAGGCCAACACCAGCGCCATACCTTCCAGATCATCCATCGGGACTGCGGCAAACTTTACTTTGACCGAACCGCCATCGGCTCGCCAAAAATCGGCCTTATCAACCTGGAGAATCGATTTTTTAGCAATCACCTGCGACACAGGGTGCTCATGCCAATTTGATTGCGCCTGATGATTGGGCTCTTCGAAAATGGTCTCCACATAGGTATCTTGCAACTTGGAGACACTGGTTTTCAAAATATAGGCCGCTGCAGAGTTCGCAAAACGGATCACCCCTTCGGCATCAATGCCCAAGACACCTTCATGCATCGCCTCTAACAATCGCTCATTATCACTGTGCATGGTGCGAATAACCGAGCGGTAGTGATCCAGCTCTAAATGGGCTTCTACCTTCTGAATAAGCGATGCTTCATTGATGGGCTTATTAACAAAATCGATCACATCCATCAGAGATTGATGGAGTTTTTGCTTTCGGTCAGAGAGGTTGGCCGTCATCAATATAACCGGCAGATGGCGGGCCTTCTCATTGCTCTGCATGCGATTCAATACCTGATAGCCATCCACATCGGGCATATCGGCATCCAGAAGAACGACAATCGGCTGATGTTGCTCCATGAGCTTAAGTGCGGATGCACCGTCCGGCGCCTCAATGACATCAACATCCAACTTAGCCAGCATATTTGAGATAGCAACACGACTCTCTTCATAGTCGTCCACCACAAGGACTTTTTTTCCTGATACTTCCATAGCTCAGTACGCCACTCTTTCTATCGGTTTTATCTATCGGTTTTATATCTCTTCTGCGCACCCTATCGTTCCAGCTGTGCATTGATGCTATACATTTCAGTATAGAAAACTTGCTGGAAAATAGAATGGCTTTTGAGGGATGAAAAGTGAGTGATGAAAAGTGAGGGGTGAGAGATGAGGGGTAAGAGATGAGGGAGAAAAGGCAACAAGAGAGGACAAAACGGGGGAAAGAAGCTAAAAGAGCAAGGAGCAGAGAACAGAGTGCCACAGCAAACAGGTCAGGCACTCTGCCAAGTATCAAACGTTTTAAGCAAGGGCTACAGAGAACGGTTCTTCCGAGCCGCTATGCGCAATCGCAAAGCATTAAGCTTAATAAACCCCTCTGCATCCTGCTGATTATAAGCCCCTGCATCATCCTCAAAGGTCGCGATGCTGGCATCAAATAGACTCTCTTTTGAAGTGCGCCCCATGATGGTCACCGAACCCTTATAGAGCTTCAATCTCACACTCCCATTGACACTGCTCTGAGAGTAATCAATCAGCGCCTGAAGCGCCAAGCGCTCTGGAGACCACCAGTACCCGTTATAGATCAACTTCGCATAGCGCGGCATCAGCTCATCTTTTAAGTGCCCCAACTCACGATCCAAGGTAATCGACTCCATGGCACGGTGCGCCTTCAGTAGAATGGTACCACCGGGTGTCTCATAGCAACCCCGTGATTTCATACCGACATAGCGGTTTTCTACGATGTCTGCTCGACCGACACCATGTTCACCACCCAACGTATTCAGCCGTGCCAGAAGCTGGCCAGGCGTGAGTGCTTCACCATTGATTGAGACAGGATCACCTTTTTCGAAGGCTATATCGAGGTAAAGCGGCTCATCCGGCGCCTGCTCAGGGGCCACCGTCCAACGCCACATATCCTCTTCTGCTTCAGTGTCGGTCTCTTCAAGGACACCACCTTCGTAGGAGATATGCAGCAGATTCGCATCCATTGAGTAAGGCGACTGCTTGCCACGCTTCTGCTCAATCGGAATGTTATGCTCCGCCGCAAACGCCATCAGCGCATCACGTGAGTTCAGATCCCACTCACGCCATGGGGCGATCACTGAGATACCCGGCGCCAATGCATAAGCACCCAGCTCAAACCGCACCTGATCATTCCCTTTTCCGGTGGCCCCATGTGAAATGGCATCGGCACCGGTTTCGGCAGCAATCTCCACTAAACGCTGCGCGATAAGGGGTCTGGCAATGGAGGTACCGAGCAAGTACTCGCCCTCATAGAGGGTGTTGGCTCGAAACATAGGAAAGACAAATTCAGAGACAAACCGCTCGGTCAGATCTTCTATAAAGATCTCCTTCACACCCATCGCAGCGGCTTTGGCGCGTGCGGGCTCTATCTCTTCACCTTGGCCAATATCGGCCGTAAAGGTTACGACTTCACAGCCATACTGCTCCTGTAACCACTTCACAATGATGGAGGTATCTAGGCCACCGGAGTAGGCCAGTACGACTTTTTTGACTTGCTTCTGTTGTTTGGTCTGTGCGTCACTCACAATTATCCTGCTCCCGCTCTGATCAAGGGAGAATGATTATCGGCTAGCTTTCTCCATTCGTAAAGTGACACGTCGGTTCTTTGCACGATTTTTTACGCTGTTGTTCTTCGCCACAGGAAAATTCTCGCCATGATAGCGCAAAACAATCATCTCTTCAGGTATCCCCTCCTCCATCATAATCTCTTTCACCACTTCAGCACGACGTCGAGACATATCCCAATTGGCCCCTGTTCGCCCCGCGCTGTCACTGTGGCCATCCACAAAAATCCTCGCTACGCTTTTATCAACCCCCACATACTCCGATATGGTGCGTATACGCGCTCGATACTCTCGCCGCAACCAGTCGGCACCTGAGTCAAATAGAAACGTGGTGCGCTCCAACTGATCAAAATTCGCCGGCAGCAGATCCGCCAAGCAGGCAGAAAAATCGCGATAGGCCTCTGTAAAGTTGACCGCATTGACCTCGACCTCCACTTTATGCTGCGTATACCAACCCGTATGCTCGATCACAGCCACCCGCCCTCGCTGCAACTCAGCCATCACCAATGATGCCAAGTTATGGCTTATATCCACTGGGCGTACCCCATTGTTCACCTTAACCTTACCCAATGAATTGATCGGCTGAGTGTGCATCCAAGCCGGAGCCGCGGACATGATGTGCGCCTGACCGCCAAACTTTGTCTTGCGCTGTGACTCCAGATAGAACCGCATCGTCTCACCCGCACGGCGATAGAATACCGCTGTGCCATAACTTGGCAGCGGTTGAGACAATTTACACCCCAGCCGAGAGGGCTCCAGTTTCCAGTGTGCTCCCTCCGACAGCGCACCATAAACATGACCTGAGGCAGACGTTGACCAGAGCAGTGCCACGAGAGCCGCGCTCAAGAGTTGAAGGATAAACAGTACCCTAATAAAAAAGATGCCTCTATCAACATGACCAACATGACCAACATGGTCAACATGGTCAACATGGTCAACATGAAAAGCGTGTATCTGATTGAACTCACAACAATAACGCATCTAGGCTGCTCCACATCTTGTCTATAACACTCTTTAGAGCGCTCTTTAGATCTCTCATTAACATCACTCTATATATCGGCTTCATCGTGAAATTCCTTACATTAAGCAGGCACACACTATTAACCTTGTCATCCTCATGCGATAATCACGCCTATTGCAAACGACCATCACGTCCCATTTACTATCACTTCCCGTTCCCTTTTAAGGTTAGCCCATACAATGACAGTGGATCAGAGATCAGACAGCACCTCATCGACACACTCAACAGCCCCTACAATCGCCAGCCGCTTTCGTGGCTACCTGCCCGTCGTCATCGATGTCGAAACCGGCGGCTTTAACCCTGAAACGGACGCACTATTAGAGATTGCCGCCGTCATGATCGACATGAACAGCCAAGGCATCCTTGAGCGCAAAGAGACGATCAGCTTTCATGTAGAGCCCTTCCAAGGCGCTAACATTGAGCAGTCAGCACTCGACTTTAACGGCATTAACCCCTACACCCGCCTCAGGGGTGCCATCAGTGAGCGGGATGCATTGAGCGAGATTTTACAAACCATACGCAAATACCTCAGAACATCTGAGTGCCACCGAGCCATTCTGGTCGGGCATAATGCGCACTTTGATCACGCCTTTCTCCGGGCAGCACTTGAGCGTGCCGAAATAAAACGCAACCCATTCCACCCTTTCTCATCGTTCGATACCGCATCCATTGCCGCCATTGCCTATGGCCATACCGTCCTTGCAGAGAGCTGCAGGCGCGCAAACATTGAGTTCAACAACGAATCCGCCCACTCCGCAAGCTATGACGCAGAGCGCACAGCGGATCTATTTTGTAACATTGTCAACCGATGGAAAGGCTTAGGGGGCTGGCCCTTACCTGAAGCGTTGTAAAGCAGTGATGTTAAAAAGCAGGTTAAAGCGAGAGATGAGAGAAATGAGAGAAAAAGAGGGCAAAAAGCATACTAAGAGCCTGTGAGAGAGTGAAGCGTGGAGCCTAAGAACAGGCTCCACGCTCAGCGATTAACACTTAGCTCAGCAACTAATTAAAGCTTATCTGCATTACCGGCTAAATATGAAGCAACCCCTTCTGGGCTCGCACTCATACCGCTGTCACCTTTATTCCAACCTGCAGGGCACACTTCACCATGCTCTTCGTGGAACTGCAGCGCATCAACCAATCGGAGAAGCTCATCCATATTTCGACCCAACGGTAGATCATTGATGATCTGGCTGCGCACATTACCCTCTTTATCAATCAAGAAAGCGCCACGGAATGCAACACCGCCTTCAGACTCAACGTCGTAGTCTTTAGCGATGGTGTGAGCCATATCCGCTGCAAGGGTGTATTTAACAGCGCCAATACCTCCCTTCTCGATAGGGGTATTTCTCCAAGCATTATGGGTAAAGTGAGAATCGATAGAAACACCGATCACTTCAACATTACGCGCTTCAAATTCAGCCATACGGTGATCCAGTGCGATCAGCTCTGACGGACATACAAACGTGAAGTCAAGCGGATAGAAAAAGACAAGGCCGTATTTACCTTTGATCGCTTCACTGAGTGTAAAGCTATCTACAATCTCACCATTGCCCAATACAGCAGGTACTGTGAAGTCCGGTGCTTTTTTACCAACTAGAACGCCCATAAATGGTACTCCTTAGCATAAAGATTAATAACATTTACATTATTTACATTAACAACTTACAGACAGTGCATCGACCAAGCCGTGGATCAAAACAGCATCTTATAAGGGATAAAAGTATTGTTGACTAAAACAGTGGGATTAACAACTGTTTAGACGTTTATATCATGGATAAAGAGAGATTAAAACCTGCGTTAAAGGATAGTAGCAGAAAGGCTTAAAAAATGGATTTAAGATAAATCTAATACAGTCTATTTTATATGAATTATAAATATAATATTAATTATTCAGTAACGCTATGCTTGCAAAAACATGGCGTCCCCTAGGGGACTCGAACCCCTGTTACCGCCGTGAAAGGGCGGTGTCCTAGGCCACTAGACGAAGGGGACGTGGCTTTTAGAACTTCTTTGGAAGTGGCTGCATTCTAATAGTTCACGTAAGAATGGTCAACCTTATTTTCCATTTATATCTTCGTTTATCTTTCAACTTTCAACTTTCAACTTTCAACTTTCAACTTTCAACTTTTTCTACCCGTTAACCTATGAGCCTTTTCGTTAACGGTACAGACTGCAAATATGGCGTCCCCTAGGGGACTCGAACCCCTGTTACCGCCGTGAAAGGGCGGTGTCCTAGGCCACTAGACGAAGGGGACATAAATGGTGGAGCTAAGCGGGATCGAACCGCTGACCTCAACACTGCCAGTGTTGCGCT